>NZ_JBEZKZ010000028.1:0-83222 GCF_040651895.1 Streptomyces sp. NPDC048352 | reverse complement strand
CCCGCGTACTGGACGTACTCGGGCGGGCCCGACAACGCGGCGAGGTGCGGTGCCAGGCGTCGCAGGGCAGGCGGGACTTTGCGGACACCCCCTAGGGCGAGCAGCCCGCCGAGGAAGACGAGCAGGCCCGCGGTGAAGTCGGTGGCCCGGAAGAGGCCGCCGAGGGGCTGGTCCTGGGCGGCGAGTTCGCTGACGTAGGCCTCGATGGGGTTGAGGCCGGTGGAGAGGACGACTTCGAGCACCCAGGCGGTGTACGCGGCCGCGCCGAGGCCGACGAGGAGGGCGACGGGCCCGGTCCGGCCCCTGGGGCGTTCCTCGCCTGCGGGGCGGTGTGTGCGCATGGGGTGACTGTTCCTCAGCGGATGCGGCGATGGCGTGCGGCGCCCCCGGGCGGCGGCGCTGCTGGGCCATCCGGCCGAGTCCCACACCGGGGGAACGGGCACGGGACCGGCCGGGTTCCCACGATTCCGGCACATCGGCCGATTTCCGTTCCCCGGGCGGGGCCGGGGCCGTACCGGGGTTGGAGGGGGCCGGAGGGCGTGGCAGTCTGCCCGCATCGTCCGTACACCGCGTTCCGCGCTCCGTACGCCGCACAACCCAAGGACGCCGCCAGGTATGAGCACGCCCCCGAACCCGCCCGAGCCCCCGTCCGGTCCGCCGACCGAGGCCGCGGGCACGCCCATACCCGAGACGGCGAAGCCGTCGCCGTCGGAGCCCCCGCAGGCGCCGGAGCCGGAGCCGGCGAAGCCGTCGCTGCTGAAGTCCCCCGGGGCCCAGGCCCCGACCCCGCCGGAGCCCCAGCCGGCCGGCCCGTCGCCGGCGAAGCTGCCGGCGCCCGCTCCGGAGGACGCCCGCCCGTCCCTGGCGAAGACCCTGCCCTCCGCTCCGGAGGGCGCCATCCCGGCGAGTGGGGCGACCCCGCACGCCGATGTACCGCCGGTCGCGCCGCCGCAGGCGGGCGTCCCGCCCCTCACGCCGCCGCCCGCCCCCGCTCCGGCTCCCCTCACCCCGACGCCGCCGGCCGAGGAGTACAACCCCTTCGCGACCCCCGCCCCCGGGGCCGCCCCGCCGCAGTTCGCGCCGATCTCCGCCGCGCCCCCCGCCGCCGCCTGGAGCCAGCCCGGTCAGCCCGCAGCGCCGTACGGCGGATACCCCGGCTACCCCGCCTACCCCGGCTTCCACCCCGCCCCCGCCGCGCCCTCCAACGGGATGGCCGTCGCCGCGCTGGTCCTGGGCCTGGTGGCCGTCCCCGTGGCCCTCGTCCCCTTCGTGTTCTGGATCGGCGCCCTGCTCGGCCTGACCGCCCTCGGCCTCGGCATCGCCGCCTTCGTGCGCGCCCGCGCCGGCGCCCCGCGCAAGGCGATGGCCGTCGTGGGTGCCGTGCTCGGCGTGCTCGGCCTCGGCGCGTGCGTCGGCGGCTGGTTCACCACCGTCACCGTCATCGACCGGGCCATCGACCGCTCCGCCCACGGCCCGGCCGGCGGGGAATGGGACGACGACTACGACGACGAGGACCCCGACGCCGACACCCCCTACCCCACCCCGTCGACGGGCCCCGGCATGAGCACCCCGCTCGCCTTCGGCCGTACGTACACCTACCCCAACGGAATCGAGCTGACGATCGGGCAGCCCCGGGCGTACACGACCAGCAGCAAGTGGATCGAGGTGGGCAACGCGGTGGAGGTGCCCTTCACCATCACCAACACCTCGGACGAGCCCCACCGCGTCGTCCACGCGATCCCCGAGGTCCGCGACGACCAGGGCAAGGCCGGCAAGCTCGTCTTCGACGGCCGGATGCCCAAGCGCGTCGACACCGTCATCGAACCGGGCCACTCCGCTTCCGGCAGCGCCGCCTTCGAGGTCCCCGTGGGCACCCGGAGCATCAGCGCGGAGCTCTCCCCCGGCGTGCTGCTGCCCCCGGCGAAGTTCAGCGGCCCGATCGGCTGAACGGGCCCGGATCCGTACCCGGACGGCCGGGGCCCAGGACATCGCGTCAGAAAGACGATTAGACTGGGCCCCGTGCCTCAACTTCGCCTCGCGCTGAATCAGATCGACTCGCGGGTCGGCGACATCGCCGCCAACTCCGACTCGGTCGTGCACTGGACGCGGCACTCCGCCGAGCAGGGCGCCCACCTGGTGGCGTTCCCGGAGATGACGCTGACCGGGTACCCCGTCGAGGACCTGGCCCTGCGGGAGTCCTTCGTCGACGCGTCCCGCACCGCACTGGCCGCGCTCGCCCGGCGGCTCGCGGACGAGGGCTTCGGCGGGCTCCCCGTCGTCGTCGGCTACCTCGACCGCAGCGAGAAGGCCGTCCCGCGGCTCGGCCTCCCGCCCGGCTCCCCGGAGAACGCGGCCGCCGTGCTGTACGGCGGGAAGGTCGTGCTGCGGTTCGCCAAGCACCACCTCCCCAACTACGGCGTCTTCGACGAGTTCCGGTACTTCGTGCCGGGCAGCACCCAGCCGGTGATCCGGGTGCACGGCGTCGACGTGGCCCTGGCCATCTGCGAGGACCTCTGGCAGGACGGCGGCCGCGTCCCGGCGACCCGCTCCGCCGGGGCCGGGCTGCTGATCTCGGTCAACGCCTCCCCGTACGAGCGCAACAAGGACGACGTACGGCTCGAACTGGTCCGCAGGCGGGCGAAGGAGGCCGGCTGCACCCTCGCCTACGTGGCGATGATGGGCGGCCAGGACGAGCTGGTCTTCGACGGCGACTCGATCGTCGTGGACGCCTCCGGCGAGGTCATCGCCCGCGCCCCGCAGTTCTCCGAGGGCTGCGTGCTGGTGGACCTGGACCTGCCGGCGGCGCGGGCCGACGCCCCCGAGGGCGTCGTCGACGACGGGCTGCGCATCGACCGCGTGATCCTCTCCGAGGAGCCGGTCCAGGCGTACGAGCCGGTCGTGCCCGGCGGCTACGCCGACCGCCTGGACGACGACGAGGAGGTCTACGACGCCCTGGTGGTGGGCCTGCGCGCGTACGTCCGCAAGAACGGCTTCCGCTCCGTCCTGATCGGGCTCTCCGGGGGCATCGACTCGGCGCTCGTCGCGGCCATCGCCTGCGACGCGGTCGGCGCGCAGAACGTGTACGGCATCTCCATGCCCTCGAAGTACTCCTCGGAGCACTCCAAGGGCGACGCCGCCGACCTGGCCGCGCGGACCGGGCTCAACTTCCGCACCGTCCCGATCGAGCCGATGTTCGACGCCTACATGGGCGCGCTGGGCCTGACCGGCCTGGCCGAGGAGAACCTCCAGTCCCGGCTGCGCGGCACCCTGCTGATGGCGGTCTCCAACCAGGAGGGCCACATCGTGCTGGCCCCGGGCAACAAGTCCGAGCTGGCCGTCGGCTACTCCACCCTCTACGGCGACTCCGTCGGCGCGTACGGGCCGATCAAGGACGTCTACAAGAGCGACGTCTTCCGGCTCGCCCGGTACCGCAACCGGGCCGCGCAGGAGCGGGGCGAGACCCCGCCCATCCCGGAGAACTCGATCGTGAAGCCGCCGAGCGCCGAGCTCAGCCCGGGGCAGGTGGACACGGACTCGCTGCCGGACTACCCGGTGCTCGACGCGATCCTGGCCCTGTACGTGGACCGGGACCAGGGCCTGGAGGCGATCGTCGAGGCCGGCTTCGACCGGCAGCTGGTCGCCCGGATCCTGCGGATGGTGGACACGGCGGAGTACAAGCGCCGCCAGTACCCGCCGGGCACCAAGATCTCCGCGAAGGGCTTCGGCAAGGACCGCCGCCTGCCCATCACCAACGGCTGGCGCGAGCGCGCGTAGCCGCCGCACCCGGGAGGGGCCCGCCGCTCGTGCGGCGGGCCCCTCCGTCGCGTGCGGGCGTCGCGCCCCTCACGTCACTTGCGCACGGTCACCCGGGCGGCGACCGGGAGGTGGTCGCTGCTCGTGCGCGGCAGCGTCCAGGAGGCCTCCGGCTTCACCCCGCGGACCATGATCTGGTCGATCCGGGCCATCGGGAACTGCGCGGGCCAGCTGAAGCCGAAGCCGTCGCCGGCCGCGCCCTGGGTGGAGCGCATCTGCGAGGTGACCTCGGACAGGGCGCGGTCGTTCATGGTGCCGTTGAGGTCGCCGAGCAGGATGACGTTCTTCAGCGGTTCGGAGGCGAGGGCCGCGCCGAGCGCGTCGGCGCTGTCGTCGCGCTGGTTGGCGGTGAAGCCGGCGTTCAGCTTGACGCGGACCGAGGGCAGGTGGGCGACGTAGACGCCGATCTCGCCGAAGGGGCCGGCGACGGTGGTGCGCATGGCGCGGGTCCAGCCCAGCCGGATGTCCACGGGCCTGCTGGAGGTCAGCGGGTACTTGCTCCACACGCCGACCGTGCCCTCGACCGCGTGGTACTTGTACGTGCGCTCCAGGGCCTTCTCGTAGGCGGGGACGGCGCCGGCCTTGAGCTCGGTCAGGGCCAGTACGTCGGCCCCCGACGTGGCGACCGCCTCGGCGGTGCCGCGGGGGTCGGGGTTGTCGGCGTCCACGTTGTGGGTGGCGACCATCAGGTTGCCGCCGCCGCCCGACTTGTCCGTCAGCAGGCCGCCGAAGAGGTTCACCCACACCACGGCGGTCAGCAGTATCGCGATCAGGGCCGTGGCGGACCTGCGGACCACGGCGATGGCGAGCAGGACCGGGACGGCCAGGCCCAGCCAGGGCAGGAAGGTCTCGGTGAGGCTGCCGAGGTTGCCCACGTCGTTGGGCAGCTCCGCGTGGAAGATCATGACCAGCGAGATCAGCGCGGCGACGGCGGCGGTGACGATCCCGCGCTTCCAGATGCCCCGGTCGCCGCGCAGCTCGGCCAGCCGGCGCTTCAGGCCGGATCCGGGGGGCCCGGGCTCTGAGCCGCCGTTCCCCGTCTCCGTCATGTACGCCTGTGCCATGCCATGTCCTCGCTGCCGTGCTCGCGCTCCGTCCCCGCCCCTTGACCCTAGGCGATGTCCGAAGCCTTTCGTGCCGTCCTCGCGGCCGTACGACCGGGAGGACGAACGGTCGTACGGCCGGGGTTCCGCTTGTCACGAAACGCGCACATTGGCTCCTGCGCGCCTGGAGGCGGGCCGGGAGTGTGACGGACGGGTCAGCGCGCCGCAGCCCTGCCACTTCCGTCCACGGCCCGACGGGTGCCACCATGGTGGGTGAGTCCGGGGACGCCGTGAGGGCGCCTCGAGATGACACAAGGAGCAGTTGCAATGACGCATGCCGTTTCGCCTGCCCGCGAAGCCGCCTCCCCCACCCTCTACGGGGGGACGGGCAACCGGCGGATCACCGTCCGCGACCTGAACCTCGCCAAGGAGCGCGGCGAGAAGTGGCCCATGCTCACCGCCTACGACGCCATGACGGCGTCCGTGTTCGACGAGGCCGGCATCCCGGTCATCCTCGTCGGTGACTCGATGGGCAACTGTCACCTCGGCTACGACACCACCGTCCCCGTGACGATGGACGAGATGACCCTGCTGTCGGCGGCCGTCGTACGGGGCACCAGCCGGGCCCTGGTCGTCGGCGACCTGCCGTTCGGCTCCTACCAGGAAGGCGCCGTGCAGGCCCTGCGCAGCGCGACCCGGCTGGTGAAGGAGGCCGGTGTCGGGGCGGTCAAGCTGGAGGGCGGCGAGCGCTCGCTGCACCAGACCGAGCTGATCGTGCAGTCCGGCATCCCGGTCATGTCCCACCTGGGCCTGACCCCGCAGTCCGTCAACGCCATGGGCTACCGGGTGCAGGGCCGCACCGACGAGGCCGCGCACCAGCTGCTGCGCGACGCGAAGGCGGCGCAGGACGCCGGTGCCTTCGCGGTGGTCCTGGAACTGGTGCCGGCCGAGCTGGCCGCCGAGGTCACCCGGTCCCTGCACATCCCGACCGTCGGTATCGGCGCGGGCGCGGAGTGCGACGCGCAGGTGCTGGTGTGGACCGACATGATGGGCCTGACCGGCGGGAAGATGCCGCGCTTCGTCAAGCAGTACGCGGACCTGCGCCGCACGATGGGTGACGCGGCGAAGGCCTTCGCCGAGGACGTGGTCGGCGGAACGTTCCCGCAGGAGGAGCACGCCTTCCACTAGTCCGCGCGTACCGACAGCCCGCCGGCCGACAGGGCCGGCGGGCTTTCGGCTGCCCGTCGGTCCGCTGTCGGCGGGCTGTCGGCCGGCTGTCGGCGGTTTGTCAGTGGCGGCTGGTCCCATGGCGGCATGACGCGAAACGACAAGAACTCCCACGCCGTGGAAGTGCGGGGGCTGGTCAAGCACTACGGCGAGACCAAGGCCCTGGACGGGGTCGACCTGGATGTCCGCGAGGGCACCGTGCTCGGCGTCCTCGGACCGAACGGCGCCGGCAAGACCACCCTGGTCCGCTGCCTGTCCACCCTGATCGTCCCGGACGCGGGCACGGCGACCGTCGCCGGCTTCGACGTGGTCCGCCAGCCCCGGCAGCTGCGCCGCACGATCGGCCTGACCGGCCAGTACGCCTCGGTCGACGAGAAGCTCTCCGGCTGGGAGAACCTCTACATGATCGGCCGGCTGCTGGACCTGTCCCGCAAGGACGCCCGGGCCCGCGCGGACGAGCTGCTGGAGCGGTTCTCCCTCACCGAGGCCGCGAAGAAGGCCGTGATGAACTACTCCGGCGGCATGCGCCGCCGGCTCGACCTGGCCGCCTCCATGATCGGCCGCCCGGCGGTGCTCTACCTGGACGAGCCGACCACCGGCCTGGACCCCCGTACCCGCAACGAGGTGTGGGACGAGGTGCAGCGGATGGTCGCCGAGGGCGCCACCGTCCTGCTCACCACCCAGTACATGGAAGAGGCCGAGCAGCTCGCGAGCGAGCTGACGGTCATCGACCGGGGCAAGGTCATCGCCAAGGGCGGGGTCGACGAGCTGAAGGCCCGCGTCGGCGGCCGCACCCTGCGGATCCGCCCCGCGGACGCTTCCGACCTGCCCGGCATGGCGCGCTCGCTGGCGGAGACCGGCCTGGACGGCGTGGCCGGCTCCCAGGCGGTGCCGGACGAGGGGGTGCTGCTGGTCCCCATCCTGAGCGACGAGCAGCTGACCGCCGTGGTCGGCCTGCTGGCCGCCCGCGGGTACGCGATCGCCGACCTCGGCACGTACCTGCCGAGCCTGGACGAGGTGTTCCTGTCCATCACCGGCCAGCGGCCGGCCGCGGCGCGGGACGCCGTACCCACCGAGAAGACCGAGACGGACCAGGAGGTCGCGGCATGAGCACCGCCACCACGACGAAGCCCCGCACCGGCGCCGCGGCCGCCGCCGCGTCCCCCCTGCCCGACGAGGGCCGGATCGGCCTGCGGGCCAACCTGCGCCACATCGGCGCCCTGGTCCGCCGCAACGCGCTCCAGATCAAGCAGGACCCGGAGTCGATGTTCGACGTCCTGTTCATGCCGATCATCTTCACGCTGCTGTTCGTGTTCGTCTTCGGCGGCGCGATCTCCGGCAAGGGCAACCAGGGCGAGTACGTCAACTACGTCGTCCCGGGCCTGATGGCGATGATGGGCATGAACATCGCCATGGGTGTGGGCACCGGCGTCAACGACGACTTCAAGAAGGGCGTGATGGACCGCTTCCGGGCCATGCCGATCGCCCGGTCGTCGGTCCTCATCGCGAAGATCGTGGTCGAGCTCGGCCGGATGATGGTCGCCATCACGATCCTGCTCGCCGTGGGCTTCATCCTCGGCCTGTCCATCAAGTCCTCGGTGCTGGAACTGTTCCTCGCCATCGGGCTGTCGGCCGTCTTCGGCGCCTCACTGATGTGGATCTTCATCCTGCTGGGTCTGACGCTGAAGACCGCGCAGGCCGTGCAGGGCATGGCGATGATGGTCCTGATGCCGCTGCAGTTCGGCAGCTCGATCTTCGCCCCGCCGACGACGATGCCCGGCTGGCTGCAGAGCTTCACGGACTACAACCCGCTGTCCAACCTGGCCGACGCGGCCCGCGGCCTGATCAACGGCACCCCGCTGGGCAACTCCGTGTGGATCACCCTGGGCTGGTCGGTCGCCATCACGGCGGTCACCATGCCGGTCGCGGTCCGCAAGTTCCGCCAGAAGACCTGATCCCGGGCAGGCCGGTCCGTCCGGATCGCGTCCCGGACGGCACCGCGCGGGGGAGCCGGCCGGAATCAGATGAGGGCGGTGGCCTCCTCCAGGGTGAGGCCGCCGCCTTCGGCGTACGCCGCCCCGTACGCGGCGTCGCCCAGCGCCGCCCGCGCCGCTTGCTCGGCGAGCGCGGCGTCCTGCCGCTCCGAGGAGCCCGGGACGTGCCCCGCCGGCAGGTGGGCCCGGTAGGCGCCGAACAGCCGAGCCCCCTCGTACGCCTGTTCCCGGCCGCCGAGGCCCACCCGGGCCACCGCGGCCGTCAGCAGGTACAGGGAGGGCATGTGGGGGGCGACCATCATCGCCAGCGGGTGGCGGACGGCCCCCGCGGCCTCACGGGCCAGCGCCAGGGCGTCCTCGTGCTTGCCCTCCCGGTTGTCCAGCCAGGCCGTCGTGGCGAGCAGGAACACGTCGAAGACGGCGAACGCGCCGAGCGCGAACTCGTCGCGCAGCAGCTGGATCTGGGCGCGGGCCTCGGGGATCCGGCCGGTGGTGCCGTAGACGTGCGCGAGGAACATCCGGGCGGCGGGCATGGCCTCGTTGCCGAACCGTTCCACCGTGGTGAGGCTCTCGGTGAGGATCCGCTCGGCCTCCTCGATCCGGCCGCTCTCGACGAGGGAGCCGGCCATCCGCACCCGCAGCACCGTCACCTGCGCCTTGGCGCCGAGGCGTTCGGCGTACTCGATCGCCTCGCGGTAGTCCTGGGCGGACAGGGCGTAGTCCCCGCGCTTCTCCCGGGACTCGGCGCGGGCCGACAGGGCTTCGGCGCAGCCCCAGTCGTCGCCGAGTTCGCGGAAGAGGGCCAGGCTCTCGTCGGCGTCGCGGGAGGCGTCGCCGGCCCAGTCGGCGCGGTTGGCGAGGATGTTCGCCCGCAGCTGGAGGGCGGAGGCGAGCTCCCAGCGGTAGCCGAGTTCGCGGGCGGTGTCGACGGTCGCGTCCACGACCCGCTTGAGCAGCCCCGCGTCCCCCGCGATCATCACGGCGTAGATCCACAGGGAGGCCGGGGGGCGGCAGGTCTGCGGGAGTCCGGGCCGGTAGGTGGCGAGCACGCCCTTCACCTGTTCGCGGACCTCCGGGGTGTCCCAGTCGCTGCTGGTCTGGTCCCGGGCGGCCAGGCGTACCAGGTGCAGGGCCCGCCAGCCCTCGGCGAGCACCTCGCCGGAGTAGGGCGGGGGCGAGTCGACGAGCCGTTCGTGGACGGGCTCGGCGGGGGTGTGGGGCGGCCGGAAGGGGTCGGGGCCGAGTTCGGCGGCTGCGTCCGACCAGTGCCGGGACTCGGCCCGCAGGTCCTGCATGTGCCAGTACCAGCCGAGCGAGTGCACCAGGCACAGCACTTCGCCGGCGTCGCGGGTGGCGACGGCCCGGCGCAGGGCGGTACGGAGGTTCTCGTACTCGGTGGCGAGCCGGTCGGCGGCCGCGCGCTGGCCGTGGCCGCGCAGCAGGGGTTCGGTGGTGCGGGCGAGTTCGCGGTAGTGGACGAGGTGGCGGTGCTCGGTGGCCTCCCGGTCGCCGCCGGCCTCGGCGAGGCGCTCGGCGGCGTACTCGCCGACGGTCTCCAGGAGGCGGTAGCGCATCTCGCCGGCGGGGCCGGGCGCGGCCACGACGAGGGACTTGTCGACCAGGGCCGCCATGCTGTCGGCGACGTCGGCGTCCGCCCCCGCCTCCGGGTCGGCGCAGACGGCTTCGGCGGCGTCCAGGTCGCAGCCGCCGGCGAAGACCGACAGCCGCCGCAGGACGGCCCGCTCGGGCTCGTCCAGCAGCTCCCACGACCAGTCGACGACGGCGCGCAGGGTCTGCTGGCGGGGCAGGACGGTACGGGCGCCGCCGGTCAGCAGGCGGAAGCGGTCGTCGAGGCGGTCGGCGATCTGGCGCGGGGTGAGCAGGCGCAGCCGGGCGGCGGCCAGCTCGATGGCGAGCGGCAGCCCGTCCAGGCGGCGGCAGATCTCCGCGGCGGCGGCCGGGTCGTCGGCGACGCTGAACCCGGGCCGGGCGGCAGCCCCCCGGTCGTCCAGCAGCCGCAGCGCGACGGGGTCGGGCAGCGGCTCGACGGGACGCAGGAACTCGCCCGGCACGCCGAGGGGTTCGCGGCTGGTGGCCAGGATCCGCACGCCGGGACAGTGGGTCAGGAGCCGCTCGGCGAGCCGGGCGGCGGCGCCGATGACGTGCTCGCAGTTGTCCAGGAGCAGCAGGAGCCGGCGGCGGGAGCAGTGCTCGGTGAGTCGGTCGAGGGGGTCGTGGCCGGCCCGGTCGGTCAGCGCGCGCAGTTCCTCCGCGGCGGCGCCGCGCAGCTTCGTCTCGCGGGCGCCGAGCGCGGCGAGGACGGCCTCGGCGACGTCGTCGGGGTCGTCCACGGGCGCCAGCTCGGCGAACCACACCCCGTCGGGCCAGTCGTCGCCGCCGGCGGCGCGGGCCGTGCGGGCGTGCGCCTCGGCGGCCTCCTGGGAGAGCCGCGTCTTCCCGGCGCCGCCGGGGCCGAGCAGCGTGACGAGCCGTGCCCGGGCGAGGTCGTCGCCGAGGACGCGGATGTCCTCCTCCCGCCCGACGAAGGTGGTCAGCCGCGCGCGCAGGTTCCCGGGGGCGGGAGCGGCCGGCTGCGCGGGGGCCGGGGCGGCGGGGGCCGCCTGTGCGGCGGGCCGGACTCCGGTCGGGGCCGGGGCCGGGGCGTCCGGGGGCGGGGAGAGGAGTTCCGTGTGCAGGGCGCGCAGGGCCGGGCCCGGATCCGTGCCGAGGCGGGCGGCGAGGTCCTGGCGGACCGTCTCGTAGGCGGCCAGCGCCTCCGCCGGGCGGCCCACCGCACGCAGGGCCCGGATCCGCAGCACCTGCGCGGACTCGTCCAGCGGCTGCCGCGCACACAGCTCGGTCAGCTCCGGCAGGGCCTGTTCCGCCTCGCCCAGCGCCAGCGCCGCGCCCAGGCGGCCCCGGCGCGCGTCCATCCGTACGGCATTCCAGCGCGCGGCCTCGGCCGCCGGATCGGGGAGGGAGGCCAGCGCCGGGCCCCGCCACAGCGCGAGCGCCTCGTCGTACAGGGCCGCCGCCCGGGCCGGGTCCGGGTCGGCCGCGGCGGAGCGCACGAGCCGTTCGAAGCGGTACGCGTCGACGTCCTCCCGCTGCGCCTCCAGCAGGTACCCGCCCTCGACGGAACGCACGGCCGCGTGCCCCAGTGCCCGCCGCAGCCGCCCCACCAGCGCTTGGAGCGCGGCGACGGCGTCGGCCGGCGGCGCGGCGTCCCACACCTCGGCGACCAGCAGCCCCGCCGGGACCGCGCGGCCCGGCCGCAGGGCGAGCGCGGTCAGGAGCGCGCGCAGGCGGGCTCCTCCGACGGCGACGGGGCTCCCGTCGTCGCGGATGGCCTGGGCGGTGCCGAGAATCGCGTAACGCACCGGCCCATTGTCCCCGGCCCCGGGAGCGGGGCGGCCCGGAGCCCGGGATAGGTTTCGCCGCATGGGTCATCAGGGCGTCCGCGGCGAGCGGCAGATCAGTTCCGTGTTCCTCGGCATCGTCGCCGTCATGGCCGTGACCGGCTGGGCGGTGTGGACGGGCTACGCGGCGAGCCCGGGCCTGGCCGTGTTCCTCTTCGTCACGGCCGCGTGGGTGGTCTCGCTGTGCCTGCACGAGTACGCGCACGCCCGCACGGCGCTGCACGGCGGTGACATCACGGTCGGGGCCAAGGGCTACCTCACCCTGAACCCGCTGAAGTACACGCACGCCCTGCTCAGCATCGTGCTGCCGGTGGTCTTCGTGATCCTGGGCGGGCTGGGCCTGCCCGGCGGGGCCGTGTACATCGAACGCGACCGGATCCGGGGCCGCTGGAAGCACAGCCTCGTCTCGGCGGCTGGCCCCCTGACGAACGTGGCGTTCGCCGTCGTCTGCACCGCCCCGTTCTGGCTGGACGCCCTCGACGGGGTGCCGGTGCACTTCCGCTTCGCGCTGGCCTTCCTCGCGCTGCTCCAGGTCTCGGCGGCGATCCTGAACTTCCTGCCGGTCCCGGGGCTGGACGGCTACGGGGTCATCGAGCCCTGGCTCTCCCACCGCGTGCGCCGCGAGCTGGCCCCGCTGGCGCCGTTCGCGCTGATCGGGGTGTTCGCGCTGCTGTGGATCCCCGAGGTCAACCTGTTCTTCTTCGACGTGGTGCGCGGGGTCCTGCGCGCGCTCGGCGTCTCGGACCCGGAGACGTACTGCGGCCGCGACCTGTACCGCTTCTGGCAGGACTCGGACGGCTTCTGCGCCGTCCCCGAGGACTGAGCCGCGACGGGGGCCGCCTCAGGCCGCGCGCTGCTTCTCGGCCTTGGCCTTGCGGACGTAGAACCAGGCCATGTTGGACGTGACGCCCGCCAGCAGCACCCACACGATCCCGAGGAAGCTGCCCTCCACGAAGGCGACCACGGCCGCGGCCACGGCGAGGACGCAGACGACAAGGGCGAAGACGGCAAGGCGGGGCATCCGGAACAGCTCCTCGGAAACACGGGTCGGGGTCGAGCCCCTCCAGTGTCCCCCATCCCGCCCGGGCCCCGCTGCCGGAGCGGGGCCGCGGGCGTGGGGGATCACACGTCCGTGAGGCGGACGCCCGCGTGGGCCTTGTAGCGGCGGTTGGTCGAGATGAGGTTCGCGACCATCGCCTCGACCTGGTGGGCGTTGCGCAGGCGGCCCGCGAAGACGCCGCGCATGCCGGGGATGCGGGCCGCGAGGGCCTGGACGACGTCGGTGTCGGCGCGGGACTCGCCGAGGACCATCACGTCGGTGTCGATCTCCTCGACCGAGGTGTCCTGGAGGAGGACGGCGGAGAGGTGGTGGAAGGCGGCGGTGACCCTGGAGTCGGGCAGGAGCGCGGCGGCCTGCTGTGCGGCGCTGCCCTCCTCGACCTGGAGGGCGTAGGCCCCCTGCTTGTCGAAGCCGAGGGGGTTCACGCAGTCCACGACGAGCTTGCCCGCGAGGTCCTCGCGCAGCGCTTCGAGGGTCTTGGCGTGGCCCTCCCACGGCACCGCGATGATCACGATGTCGCTGCGGCGGGCACAGTCGGCGTTGTCGGCGCCTTCGACGCCGAGGCCGAGCTCTTCGGCGGCGCTCCGCGCGCGGTCGGCGGCGCGGGAGCCGATGATCACCTTCTGGCCGGCGCGGGCCAGCCGGTAGGCGAGGCCGCGGCCCTGGTCGCCGGTGCCGCCGAGGACGCCGACGACGAGGCCGGAAACGTCCGGGAGGTCCCAGGGGTCCTTGGCCGGCGGCTTCTGCGTGCTGTCTGAGGAAGTCATGGGGGCGAGGGTACTGCCGGGTAGCCGGGACGAGGAGGGCCGTGTCGGGCCGGGCGGGCGCCGCGATGGTGCAGGATGCCGCCATGGATGCCGTGAGGGTGGCGCTGCTGCGCGAGGTGCTCGCCGGAACCCAGTGGCCGGGCGAGGCCCGGCGCTTCGCGGGATCGCTGCGCCGGTCGGTGGTGCCGTCCGGCGGCAGCCTGCTGCTGGTGGGCACGGAGCAGTACGAGCCCTGGCACCTGGCGGCGCACCTGGTGGACGAGGCCGCCTGGTCGGGTCTGCCGGAGCTGGCGCCGACGCTGGTACGCCATCACGTGCGGCCGGGTGAGCCGCCGCATCTGTCGGTGGGGCTGGGCCGGCTGGAGGCGGCCCGGCGCGGGCACACGCTGCTGGTGGTGGCTCCGGAGCGGCCCGGCGAGGGGCTGCTGGAGCGGGTGTGCGACGCCCGGCGCGCGGGGGCGACCGTACTGTCCCTGGACGGCGGGGACCCGGACCTCGGCACCCTCGCGCACGACGCCCTGTCGGTGCCGGCCGCGGCCGGCGAGCTGGACCTGGACACCGT
Organism: Streptomyces sp. NPDC048352; assembly: GCF_040651895.1. Classification (NCBI taxonomy): domain Bacteria; kingdom Bacillati; phylum Actinomycetota; class Actinomycetes; order Kitasatosporales; family Streptomycetaceae; genus Streptomyces; species Streptomyces sp. NPDC048352. Next base: position 69,337 of record NZ_JBEZKZ010000028.1, on the reverse strand, counting down.
GCAGCACCTGGTCAGCGCGGCGGCCGGGGAGAACGGCCTGCCGGCGCAGCGGGGGCGGCGGCGGCTGCGCGACCGGCTGGCCCGGCTGGCCGACCAGCTGACCGCCCCACCGCCCACCCGCTGGTAGCCGACCGCTGCACCGCCCGGCGCGGGCCGCCGCGGGGGTGGCGTCACGTGCCCGCCCGGCGCGGGCCGCCGCCGGGTGGCGTCACGCCGCCCGTCCCGCGCGGGCCGTCACGGGGTGGCGCCGCCGCCGTCCTCCTCCTCGCGGGTCTTGTCGTTCCACTTGGGGTCGTTCTGCCATTCGAGGTTGCGCTCCTCGGCCGTCGCCATGGCGTGGGAGGCCTCCTCCGGGGTCGCGTAGGGGCCGAAGCGGTCCTTGGCGGGGCACTCGGGGCCTTCCTCGACCTTGTGGTGGACGAGGCAGTAGAACCACTCGCCCGGCTTTCCCACCTGGCGCTTCTTGAACAGGGCCATCGCCTTCGGGCTCCTCTCGCCGCCGGCTCGCGGTACCGCCGCTCGATACCGTTCGATACCGCTTCTCGTCGCCATGCTGCCCCATGACCGCTGGATACACTCGCTTGCATGTCTGGCCAGTCGCTGCTCGTACCAGGCGAGCTCTCTCCCGTCCGTTCCGTCCCCGGAAACATCCGCCGGCCCGAGTACGTGGGCAAGCCCGCGCCCTCTCCCTACACCGGCCCGGAGGTGCAGTCCGCCGAGACCATCGAGGCCATGCGCATCGCCGGCCGGATCGCCGCCCAGGCGATGGAGGAGGCGGCGAAGCACATCGCGCCCGGGGTGACCACCGACGAGCTGGACCGGGTCGCGCACGAGTACATGTGCGACCACGGCGCCTACCCCTCGACGCTCGGCTACCGGGGGTTCCCGAAGTCCCTGTGCTCCTCGCTCAACGAGGTCATCTGCCACGGGATCCCCGACTCGACCGTCCTGCGGGACGGCGACATCGTGAACCTCGACGTGACCGCGTACATCGGCGGCGTGCACGGCGACAACAACGCCACCTACCTGTGCGGCGAGGTGGACGAGGAGTCGCGGCTGCTGGTGGAGCGCACCCGGGAGGCCCTGAACCGCGCGATCAAGGCGGTCAAGCCGGGCCGCCAGATCAACGTCATCGGCCGGGTCATCGAGTCGTACGCGAAGCGGTTCGGGTACGGAGTGGTGCGGGACTTCACCGGGCACGGCATCAACTCGTCCTTCCACTCGGGCCTGATCATCCCGCACTACGACAGCCCGCACGCCACCACCGTCATCGAGCCCGGCATGACCTTCACCATCGAGCCGATGCTGACGCTGGGCACCCACGAGTACGACATGTGGGAGGACGGCTGGACGGTCGTCACGAAGGACCGCAAGCGCACGGCCCAGTTCGAGCACACCCTCGTGGTGACGGACACCGGTGCGGAGATCCTGACCCTGCCGTAGGAGTTTCGCCAGGAGTTTTTGCCACCGTGGGGGTTTTTGCCGACAGCACGTCGGGAACACATTGACTTAGGTAAACCTAAGCAGGAGGATCGGGCGTGGCGGCACCGCGCCGCCGGGCCCGCTTCCTCTCCTCCGGAGGTCAGTCTTGGACGCCTTCTCCACGGTCATCCGTGTCGCCTCGCACGAGCAGCACACCGAAGCCGAGACCTCCACGTTCATGAGCGACATGCTCGGCGGACGGCTGGGCGTGGACGCGTACGCCCGCTACACCGAGCAGCTCTGGTTCGTGTACTGGGCGCTGGAGGAGGGCGCCGGCTCCCTGCGGGACGACCCGGTGGCGGGTCCCTTCATCCGGCCCGAGCTGATGCGCGTCGCCGAGATCGAACGCGACCTGGCGCACCTGCTCGGCCCCGGCTGGCGGGAGGCGGTCGCCGCGCTGCCGGCGACGCGGGCGTACGCGGACCGGGTCGCCGAGTGCGCGGCCTCCTGGCCGGGCGGGTACGTCGCCCACCACTACACGCGCTACCTGGGCGACCTCTCCGGCGGCCAGATCATCCGGGACAAGGCGGAGCGCGCCTGGGGCTTCGAGCGCAAGGGCGACGGCGTGCGGTTCTACGTCTTCGCGGACATCGCCAACCCGGCCGCCTTCAAGCGGGGTTACCGGGAGCTGCTGGACGCCATCGCCGCCGACGACCTGGAGAAGCAGCGGATCGTCGACGAGTGCAAGCGGGCCTTCGACTTCAACGGCGCGGTCTTCCGCGAGCTGGGCGAGGAGTTCCGGCTGAGCGCGTAGGCCCCGGCCGGGCGGAGCGGGCGGTGCGGGCGGAGGAGGGCCGGCGGCCGGTGCGGGTGCACCCGGCCGGCCCTCCTTCCGCGCGGTCGCGTCACGAGGCGAAGCGGACCCGTCCGCCGAGCTCGACCGTGCCGTCGGGGTTCGGGGCGGTGAGGAGCTGGGAGCCCGCGCCCTGGGTGATGTTCAGGGCGCGGTTCAGCTGCGCCGTGAGCAGGATCGCCGCCGAGCCGGTGGCCTCGTCCTCGGCGATGACGCCGTCGGGGCGGCGCGGGAAGCCCCGGGCGCGGATCCGGCCCGCGGTCTCGTCCTCCCAGGCCCAGGCGTACAGCCAGCCCTCGCCGGGCGGCGGCGCGGGCAGCGCGTCGACCTCGGCGGGGCTCGGGTACTGCTCGGTGCGCTTGCCGGTGACCCACTCGGGGCGGGCCGTGATCCAGGTGAACTCCCCGTCGTCGCGCGCCCACACGGGACCGGCGGGCGGCTGGAGCTCCTCGATGTCCAGCAGCCAGGCGACCCCGACCAGCGGGTGCCCGGCGAAGGACATGCGCGTGCCGGGGGTGCGGATGTCGACGACCCCGCGCTCGGGGTCGTCGACGAACACCGTCTCGCTGTAGCCCAGCTCGGCGGCGAGGGCCTGCCGGGACGCGTCGTCCGGGCAGGTGCGGCCGTCGCGGACGACTCCGAGCAGGTTGCCGTGCCGGCCGTCACCCGCGCAGAAGACCCTGATCACGTCTAGATCGTTCACGCTGGCATTCAAGCACGGCGTGCGCGACCGGCCGCCGCCCCGCGCTCCGGGCGGACCGCTGCGACCGCGGACCCGTCCGGCGGACGGAAGGCGGGACGGCGTTCGGAAGGCGAACGGGCACTTGACTTCCGCTTGACTCTCGCTTGAGACGGTCATGGAGGGGCCGTGACGGGCTTGTGTCCGGGGCCGGAAGGTGAGAGCTGAATCACTGGACGAGTGGGCATCGGTCAGGTAAGCCTCGGTTAAGTTAGGTCCGCCTCACCGGCCCGTCCCCCAGTCTTCACCCCCGCCAGGAGCCCACATGCGCCCCGCCCGCCTCACCGTCCTCACCGCCGCAGCAGCGGCGGCCGCGCTCACCGCAGTGACCGGATGCGCGGAGAAGAGCGACAAGGGCGGCTCCGGCGCGATCCACGTGAACGCGACCGACAGCGCCTGCGAGGTCTCCCAGACGGAGTTCCCGGCCGGCAAGGTCACCATCGAGGTCGAGAACAAGGGCTCCAAGGTCACCGAGCTGTACGTGCTCTTCCCGGACGACCGGATCGTCGCCGAGCGCGAGAACATCGGCCCCGGCACCAAGGCCACCATCACCGCCGAGATCAAGGCGGGCGACTACGCCTTCGTCTGCAAGCCCGGCATGAAGGGCGACGGCATCCGCACGAAGACCAAGGCGACCGGCAAGGGCGGCACCGAGAAGCGCAGCCCCGAACTGGACGCCGCCGTCGCCGCGTACCGCAAGTACGTCCAGGAGCAGGCCGACGAGACCCTCCCGAAGGCCCGGGCCTTCGCCGACGCCGTCAAGGCCGGCGACCTGGAGGCCGCGAAGAAGGCCTACGCGCCCTCCCGCATCGGCTGGGAGCGCACCGAGCCCGTCGCCGAGTCCTTCGGCGACATCGACCCCAAGGTCGACGTCCGCGAGGACGGCCTGGAGGCCGGCCAGGACCCGGCGAAGGACTGGACCGGCTGGCACCGCCTGGAGAAGTCCCTCTTCCAGGACGGAAAGATCGGCGACGACGAGAAGAAGCTCGCCGACACCCTGATCACCGACCTGACCGAATGGCAGAAGAAGGTCGGCCAGGCGGAGATCACCCCCACCTCCATGGCCAACGGCGCCAAGGAGCTGCTCGACGAGGTCGCCACCGGCAAGGTGACCGGCGAGGAAGAGCGCTACAGCCACACCGACCTGGTCGACTTCAAGGCCAACGTCGAGGGTGCCGAGAAGTCCTACGAGCTCCTCAAGACGGTCACCGCGAAGAACGACCCCGAGCTGGCCAAGCAGCTCGACACCCAGTTCGCCGCGCTGAACACCCTGCTCGACAAGTACCGCGCCGACAAGAACGGCTACGAGTTCACCTCGTACGACAAGGTCGGCGAGGCCGAGCGCAAGGAGCTGTCGGACGGTGTGAGCGCCCTGGGCGAGCCGCTCTCCAAGCTGGCCGCCGCGGTCGTCAAGTAGTCCACAGCCAGGCAGAGGCGGGAGATCCACCATGACCGACCAGGTGTCGGAAGAGACCACGGGCGCCGCGGGCGCGCCCTCGCGCCGCTCCGTACTCGGCTGGGGCGGGGCGGGCCTCGCGGTCGGCGCGGCCGCGGCCGGCGGTGCCGTCGCCGCGTTCGGCAGCGGCTCCGACATCTCCCCGGCGGGCTCCGCCGGGGCGGCCGTGCCCTTCCACGGCGAGCACCAGGCCGGTATCGCCAGCGCCGTCCAGGACCGGCTGCACTTCGCGGCCTTCGACGTGAAGACGAAGAGCCGCGACGAACTGGTCAAGCTCCTCAAGGACTGGACGGCGGCGGCCCGGCTGATGACGGCCGGGCACCCGGTCGGCGACGTGTACGAGGGCGCGCCCGAGGCCCCGCCCACCGACACGGGCGAGGCCCTCGGCCTCAAGCCCTCCCGCCTCACCCTGACCATCGGCTTCGGCCCCGGCCTGTTCGCCAAGGACCGCTTCGGGCTGGAGGGCAAGCGCCCCGAGGCGCTGGTGGACCTGGAGCTCTTCCCCGGCGACAACCTGGACCAGGCCCGCTCCGGCGGCGACCTGTGCGTGCAGGCCTGCGCCGACGACCCGCAGGTCGCGGTGCACGCCATCCGCCAGCTCGCCCGCATCGGCTTCGGCAAGACCGTGGTGCGCTGGTCGCAGCTCGGCTTCGGCAAGACCTCGTCCACGACCCCCGACGAGCAGACCCCGCGCAACATGATGGGCTTCAAGGACGGCACCCGGAACATCTCGGGCACCGACACCGCCGCCCTGGACAAGCACGTGTGGGTCGGCGCCGGCGACGGCAGCGACTGGCTGACCGGCGGCTCGTACCTGGTCGCCCGGCGCATCCGGATGAACATCGAGATCTGGGACCGCACCCCCCTGCAGGAGCAGGAGGACATCTTCGGCCGCGACAAGGGCGAGGGCGCCCCGGTGGGCAAGTCCAAGGAGCGCGACGAGCCGTTCCTGAAGGCGATGAAGCCGGAGGCGCACGTGCGCCTCGCGCACCCCGACAGCAACAACGGGGCGATGATCCTGCGCCGCGGCTACTCCTTCACCGACGGCACCGACGGCCTGGGCCGGCTCGACGCGGGCCTGTTCTTCCTGGCCTACCAGCGCGACGTCCGCAAGGGCTTCATCCCGATCCAGCGGCAGCTGGCGAAGTCGGACGTCCTGAACGAATACATCCAGCACGTGGGTTCGGCCGTCTTCGCCGTCCCGCCGGGCGTCCGCGACAAGGACGACTGGTGGGGCCGGACGCTGTTCGCGTAGTCCCCGCCGGAGAGGAAACGCCGTGTTCGGCAACTATCTGATCGGCCTGCGCGAGGGGCTGGAGGCCAGCCTGGTCGTCTGCATCCTCGTCGCGTACCTGGTCAAGACCGGCAACCGGGCCGCCCTGCGTCCGGTGTGGCTCGGCATCGGGATCGCCTGCGGCATCTCGCTCGCCTTCGGCGCACTGCTCGAGTTCGGCACGCAGGAGCTCACCTTCGAGGCGCAGGAGCTGCTCGGCGGCAGCCTCTCGATCATCTCGGTGGGCCTGGTGACGTGGATGGTCTTCTGGATGAAGCGCACCGCGCGGCACCTGAAGGCCGAGCTGCACGGCAAGCTGGACTCGGCGCTCGCCATGGGCACCGGTGCGCTGGTCGCCACCGCCTTCCTGGCGGTGGGCCGCGAGGGCCTGGAGACGGCGCTGTTCGTGTGGGCGTCGGTGCGGGCGAGCGGCGAGGGCTCCTCGGCCCCGCTGATCGGCGTCCTGCTGGGCATCGCGACCGCCGTCGTCCTGGGCTGGCTGTTCTACCGGGGCGCGCTGAAGATCAACCTGGCGAAGTTCTTCCAGTGGACCGGCGGGATGCTGGTGATCGTGGCCGCGGGCGTCCTCGCGTACGGCGTCCACGACCTCCAGGAGGCCCGCTTCCTGGGCGGCCTGCGCGACCGGGCCTTCGACATCAGCGGGGTGATCGCACCGGACAGCTGGTACGGCGTCCTGCTGAAGGGCGTCTTCAACTTCCAGCCGGACCCGACGGTGCTCCAGCTGACGGTGTGGAGCCTGTACCTGGCGGTGGTCCTGGCCCTCTTCCTGCTCCCGGCCCGCTCCGGCCGCTCCTCGGCCTCCCCGGCCGCGACCGCGGCTCCGGCAGCGTCGGCGAGCGGCCCCGCCCGGGACTGACCCGTACGCACACCCGACGGCCCGGCCGCCTTCCCCCGCGGAAGGCGGCCGGGCCGTTCGCGCGAGCTCCCGTCAGGGGATCCGGACGGCCGCGCCGCCGACCCGTACGCGGGGGTCGGCCGCGTGGAGGGTCACGGTCAGGGTGCCGGGGCGGCCCATGTCCTCGCCCTGGTGGAGGATGAGCTCCGCCTGCTCGGGCACCAGGCCGAGCTCGCGGGCGTACGCGCCGAAGGCGGCCGCGGCGGCTCCCGTGGCGGGGTCCTCCACGACGCCGCCGACCGGGAAGGGGTCGCGTACGTGGAACTCGGCCGGGCCCGACCGGTACACCAGCTGGACGGTGGTCAGGTCCAGGCGCCGCATCAGCGCCTCCAGCCGGGGGAAGTCGTACGCGAGGTCCGCGAGCCGGGCGCGGGTGGCGGCGCCGAGCACCAGGTGGCGGGCTCCGGCGAAGGCGATCCGCGGCGGGAACGCCGGGTCCAGGTCGGCCCGCGGCCAGTCGAGGGCGGCCAGCGCCTCGGCCAGGTCGGCCGCGGCGATCTCCTCGGTGTGGGGGGCGACGCTGGTCAGGGTCGCCCGCAGCCGGCCCTCCTCGGCGGTGACGGTGACCGGGACGGTTCCGGCCGGGGTGGCGAAGAGCAGGTCCCCGGGCCCGATGCGCTCGGCCAGCGCCACGGCGGTGGCGACGGTGGCGTGCCCGCAGAACGGCACCTCCGCCTTCGGGCTGAAGTACCGCACCGTGAACGCGCGGCCGGGCTCGCCCCCGAGCCCCTCCGGCGGGGCGGTCAGAAAGGCCGTCTCGCTGTAGCCGAGCCGGGCCGCGATCCCCAGCATGGCGGCCTCGTCCAGGCCGGCGGCGTCGAGGACGATCCCGGCCGGGTTGCCTCCTTCCGGGTCCTCGGAGAAGGCCGTGTAACGCAGTGTCTCGGTATCGGTCATGCGGCCATGATCCGTCATCGGGTCCGGTCAGCCGCGCCCGATGTACGGCATCGCGGTGGCCATGACCGTCGCGAACTGGACGTTGGCCTCCAGCGGGAGCTCCGCCATGTGCAGCACGGTGCGGGCCACGTCGGCGGCGTCCATCACCGGCTCCACCGCCAGCTGTCCGTTGGCCTGGAGGATGCCGGTCTGCATGCGCTCGGTCATCTCGGTCGCCGCGTTGCCGATGTCGATCTGCCCGCACGCGATCCGGTAGGGGCGCCCGTCCAGGGACAGGGACTTGGTCAGGCCGGTCATGGCGTGCTTGGTCGCGGTGTAGGCGATGGAGTTCGGGCGCGGCACGTGGGCGGAGATGGAGCCGTTGTTGATGATCCGGCCGCCCTGCGGGTCCTGCTCCTTCATCATCCGGAACGCCGCCTGCGCGCACAGGAAGGAGCCGGTCAGGTTGACGTCCACCACCTGGCGCCAGGCCTCGTACGCGATGTCCTCCAGCGGGACGCCCCCGGGGCCGAAGGTGCCGGCGTTGTTGAAGAGCAGGTCGAGGCGCCCGTACCGCTCCCGCACCGCCGCGAACAGCGCGGCCACGTCCTGCGGGTCGCTCACGTCGGCCCGTACGGGCAGCACGTCCGCGCCCGCTCCGGCCGCCGCGGCCGTCTCCTCCAGGGGCTCGGTGCGGCGCCCGGCCACGGCGACCGACCAGCCGGCGCCGGCCAGGGCCAGGGCCACGGAGCGGCCGATCCCGGAACCGGCTCCGGTCACTACGGCGATCTTCTTCACGGGTGCGCTCATGGGGCCGCAGAGTACGTCACAGCGGACATCCGGCCCGGGACGTTCCGACAGCTGAGAGCATGGGTCGGTCAGGGGTGCATAAAGCAGATCAAAAGACTGGAGTTCCGCATGTCGGAGAGTGGCCCTTCGACGGCCTCCTCACCGGGACCGTCGCCCGAGCCGTCGTCCCCGAAGTCCCCCGCCGACCCCGCCACCCGCGCCCCCCTGGCCGCGGCGCGCCGCACCGGGCTGCTGGTCACCTTCGTCCTGGGCGGCCTCACCGCGCTCCCCCCGCTGTCCATGGACATGTACCTGCCGGCCCTGCCGGAGGTCACCGCCGCCCTGAGCAGCCCCGCCGCGACCGTGCAGCTCACCCTCACGTCCTGCCTCGCGGGCATGGCGCTGGGCCAACTGGTCATCGGCCCGATGAGCGACAAGTGGGGACGCCGCAGGCCCCTGCTGACCGGGATGGCCGTCTACGTCCTGGCCACCGCGATCTGCGCCCTCGCCCCGAGCGCCGAGCTGCTCATCGCTTTCCGGCTGCTCCAGGGCCTGGCCGGGGCGGCCGCCATCGTGATCGCGCGGGCCGTCGTCCGCGACCTGTACGAGGGGGTGGAGATGGCCCGCTTCTTCTCCACCCTGATGCTGATATCCGGCACCGCCCCGATCATCGCCCCGCTCATCGGCGGCCAGGTGCTCCGCTTCGCCGACTGGCGCGGGGTCTTCCTCGTCCTCACCGCCGTCGGCCTCGCCCTCACCCTCCTGGTGTGGCGCAGCCTCGGCGAGACGCTGCCGCCCGGACGCCGCCAGACCGGCGGGGTGGGTGCCGCGCTGCGCACCATGCGCGGACTGCTCGGCGACCGGGTCTTCGCCGGCTACACCCTGGCGGGCGGCTTCGCCTTCGCGGTGCTCTTCTCGTACATCTCCGCCTCGCCCTTCGTCGTGCAGGAGATCTACGGTGCCTCCCCGCAGGCCTTCAGCCTGCTGTTCGGCCTGAACTCCGTCGGGCTGATCGCGGTCGGCCAGGTCAACGGCAAGCTGCTGGTGGGCCGCGTCAGCCTGGACAAGGCGCTGGCCGCCGGGCTCGCGGTCATCACCGCCGCCTCCGTCGCGCTGCTGCTCATGTCGGCCGGGGTGTTCGGGGAGGCCGGGCTGGTTCCGGTCGCCGCCGCGCTGTTCGTGCTGATGTCGGCGATGGGCCTGGTGCTGCCCAACACCAACGCGCAGGCCCTGATGCGCACCCCGCACGCCGCCGGGTCGGCGTCCGCGCTGCTGGGCACCTCCTCGTTCCTGGTCGGGGCGGTCGCCTCGCCGCTGGTCGGCATCGCGGGCGAGGACACGGCGGTGCCGATGGCGCTGGTCCAGCTGAGCTGCTCGCTGCTGGCGGTGGCCTGCTTCCTCGGGATGTGCCGGCCCTGGCGCGCACGGGAGGCCATGGCCGCGCCGGGAGCCTCGGCCGCGGCGGAAGCACCGGTGGGCCCGCCCGCGTCGTCCGGACCGCCCGCGTCCGGCGCGCCCGGGGCGCCGTAAACTTCGGAGGTGAACGCCGCCCCCGCCCCCACCACCGCCGACACCCTCCGCAGCGCCCTCGCCGGGCTGCTCGACGGGCTCCCGCCGAAGCAGGCTACGGCCGCCGTCGAGCGCCTGATCTCCAGCTACCGGGGAACCACCCCCACCGACGCTCCCGTGCTGCGCGACCGCTCCGACGTCGCGGCGTACGCGGCGTACCGGATGCCGGCCACCTTTGAAGCCGTACGCTCCGCCCTGGACGGGCTGGCCACGGCCGCCCCCGACTGGGCGCCGGGCTCGCACGTGGACGTGGGCGGCGGGACGGGGGCCGCGACCTGGGCGGTGGACGCCACCTGGGACGGGCCCCGCGAGACGACGGTGCTGGACTGGGCGGAGCCGGCCCTGGCGCTCGGCAAGGAGCTGGCGGGGCGCTCGTCCTCCGGGGTGCTGCGCGCGGCCGAGTGGCGCAGGGCCGTCATCGGCAGCGGGATCAGCCTGCCCGAGGCGGACCTGGTGACGGTGTCGTACGTGCTCGGCGAGCTGACCGCGCAGGCCCGCCTGGCGGTCGTCGCCGAGGCGGCCCGCGCGGGCCGGGCGGTGGTGCTGATCGAGCCGGGCACCCCCGAGGGGTACCTGCGCATCCGCGAGGCCCGCGAGCAGCTGATCGCGGCGGGGATGACGGTGGCGGCGCCCTGCCCGCACGACGGGACCTGCCCCATCGAGGTCGGGCAGGACTGGTGCCACTTCTCGGCACGGGTCAGCCGCTCCTCCCTGCACCGGCAGGTCAAGGGCGGGTCGCTGCCGTACGAGGACGAGAAGTTCAGCTACGTCGCGGCGACCCGCTTCCCCGTCGCACCGGTCCCCTCCCGGATCACGCGCAGGCCGCAGATCCGGAAGGGGCTCGTCCTGCTGGACCTGTGCGGTCCGCGGGAGGCGGGCCTGTCCCGGGCCACCGTCACCAAGCGCCACGGCGACCTCTACAAGGCGGCCCGGGACGTCGAGTGGGGCGAGCAGTGGCCGCCCGCCGACCCCCGCTGAGCCCTGTGTCCCCCTAGGGCCGCAGCTCCTGGGTGCAGCACTTCACGCTGCCGCCGCCCTTGAGCAGTTCGCCCAGGTCCATCGGCACCGGCTCGAACCCCCGGTCGCGCAGCGGCGCCAGCAGCCCCGTCGCGGCCTGCGGGAGCAGCACGTGCCGCCCGTCGGAGACCGAGTTCAGGCCGAAGGCCGCCGCGTCGGCCGCCTCCACCAGCAGGGCGTCCGGGAACAGCCTGCGCAGGACGGCCTGGCTGCCGTGGGAGAACGCCGGCGGGTGGTACATGATCTCGTCGCCGTCGAGGACGCAGAGGGCCGTGTCCAGGTGGTAGTAGCGCGGGTCCACCAGGTCGAGGCCGATGACGGGGCGGCCGAAGAACTCCTGCGCCTCGTCGTGGGAGAGCGGGCTGGAGCGGAAGCCGCGGCCGGCCAGGATGTAGGTGGCCGTGACCGCGAAGTCGCCCTCGCCCTCGTTGACGTGGGAGGGCTCGTGGACGTCCGCGAAGCCGTGCGCGCGGAACCAGTCGAGGTGGATCTCCGCCTCCGCCGCGCGTTCGGGATAGGCGAAGCGGGCGCCGAGCACCCGGCCGTCCACGACGAGGGCCCCGTTCGCGGCGAAGACCATGTCGGGCAGGCCGGGATCGGGGTCGAGGGTCTCGACGGTGTGGCCGAGGGAGAGGTAGCGGTCCCTCAGGTCTTCCCACTGAGCGAGTGCGAGGGGCAGGTCCACCGGTTTCGCGGGGTCCATCCACGGGTTGATGGAGTACGTGACCTTGAAGTGTGCGGGTGGGCACATCAGGTAGCGCCGGGGTGTGGCGTCTCTGCGCAAAGAAGGCTCCTCACGACTGACTGCGGACACGTGGTGTGGTGCGTGTGCCGAGAGAATCGTCCCCCCTCCGAGGGGACCGCGCAGTGAACTGATCGGGTGGTTTACCACAACGGCTGAAAGACGATACGTCTCGGACCGGCTTGGTACGTTGGACCGGTGAACAAGTCCCCCGACGCCACCCGCCGCAGCGACCGCTCCCGGCGGGCCATCCTCGACGCCGCGCTCGCACTGGTCGGCGAGGTCGGCTACAACAAGCTGACCATCGAGGCCATCGCGGCCCGCGCGGGAGTCGGCAAGCAGACCATCTACCGCTGGTGGCCCTCGAAGGCCGCCGTGCTGCTGGACGCCTCACTGGCGCTGGCCGGGGAGGCGGGCACGGACGGCGGCTGGAGCGGCTTCCCGGACACCGGGGACCTCGCGGCGGACCTGAAGGCCGTCCTGCGCGCCACGGCCGACGAGTTCGGCGACGCCCGGTACGAGGCGCCCGCGCGCGCCCTGACCGCCGCCGGGGCGGCCGACCCGGAGCTGGGGGCCCGCTTCACCGAGAAGCTGCTGGAACCCCAGCTCGCGCTGTACGAGACGCGGTTGCGCGCCGCCCAGCAGGCCGGTCAGCTCCCGGCGGACACCGACCTACGACTGGTGGTGGAGATGCTGGTGGGCCCGCTGACGTACCGGTGGCTCATGCGGACCGCGCCGCTGACGCACGCGTACGCGGACGCGCTGGTGGACGCGGTGCTGGGCGGCGTGGGATACGTCACCGCGGGGCGGCCGGCGGGCCGGTGACAGCAGCATGGCCGGGAACCATATGGCCGGATGATGCGGTTATGTGGGGAACTCGGTCGAGGAGTCCGATCGGGGGGTGCGGTCACCCGGTGCTCCCGATGGTGGGACCATGGAACGGTCTGCCGGGGCAACGGTGAGGTAGGGGATAGATGGGGTCTGGATCCGGCCGCGTCAAACGCGGCGAGCAGAGCAGGATCGCGCAGTGGCTGCGCCGCCGCTCGAAACCCGCCCCGGAGGACCCCGGCAAGGAGCGCGAAGCCCTCCTGGTCGCCGTCGCCGCCGCGGGCCTGCCGGTCGCCCCGGCCGCCCACCCCGCCGGCTACCGGTGTTCGTGCGACCGCATCGGCTGTCCCACCCCCGCCCGGCACCCGGTCTCCTTCGCCTGGCAGACCCAGTCGACCACCGACCGCGCGCAGATCGAGCGCTGGGCCCGCACCCAGCCCCAGGCCAACTTCATCACCGCGACCGGCATGGTGCACGACGTCCTGGACGTCCCCCTGGAGGCCGGCCGCAGCGCGCTGGAGCGCCTGCTGGCCGCCGGCATCGAGGTCGGCCCCGTCGCCGAGTCCGGCGGGACGGGCGACCAGGCCCGGATGCTCTTCTTCACGGCGACCCGCGGGACGCCGGAGGACGAGGACGAGTGGTGGCCCTGCGAACTGGACTGCCACCCCGAGACGATGGACGAACACCCCGGCCTGCGCTGGCACTGCCGCGGCAGCTACGTCCTGCTCCCCCCGGCGGCCCTCCCGGGCGACCACGCGGTGAGCTGGCTGCGCGACGTGCGCCACCCGCTGCCGGACCCGCTGACGCTCCTGGAGACCCTCACGGACGCCTGCGCCCAGTACGCGGGTGCGGCGGACCAGACCCCGGCGGCAGTGGCCTGGCCCCTGGGCCGGTAACCGCCCCGCCTCCGTGACGCGCCGCCCGTCGCAGCGGCGCCACGCCGGGGAGGCCCCCCCGGGGCCGAGCGGCGCGTCACGAAGGAGAAGGGGCTCAGTGGATGTGGGAGACCACCACGTCCAAGGACCACGCCTTGGCCGGCTTCGCCGGCGCCTCGGCCTCCACCACGTACCCCAGGTCCCGCAGCGCCGTCACCAGCTCCGCCGGCGACGCCGGCACGGCGCCGGTCAGCAGCAGGTCGCGTACCAGGCGGCCCTTGGTGGCCTTGTTGAAGTGGCTCACCACCGACCGCTTCTCCACGCCGTCCACGATCTGCGCGTGCAGCACCCGCACCGTCGCCGTCCGCCCCGCGAGCTCGCCCTTCGGCTTCCACGCGGACGCGTAGGCCGCCGAGCGCAGGTCGAGCACCAGCCCGTCCCCCGCCGCCCCGGGCATCACCTCCGCCATCGGCGTACGCCAGTAAGCGCCCAGCGCACCCAGCCCGGGCAGTTTGACGCCCATCGAGCACCGGTAGGAGGGGATCCGGTCCGTCACCCGCACCGCGCCCCACAGCCCCGAGAACACCAGCAGCGTCCGCTCGGCCAGCTCCCGCGCGGGCGCCGGCAGCCCCGCCAGGTCGAGGGCGTCGTAGAGCACCCCGGTGTAGACCTCCCCGGCCGGGCGGGCGGGCGCCGACCGCAGTGCGGCGTTCTTCGCGACCTCCCCGCGCAGGCCCTCGCTGAGCCCGAGCACCTCGCGCGCCTTCAGCTCGTCCCCCGCGCACAGCTCGACGAGCTCCTCCAGTACGGCCGCCCGCGCGCCGGCCAGCCCCGGCAGCGACAGGGACGCCGGATCGAGCGGTGCGCCGGAGCCGCCGGCGGCCTTTCCCTCGGAGGGCGGCAGCAGCACGAGCACGGTGGTTCTCCTTCATACGACGCGGCGCAGGGGGTGCGGCCCCCGAGCCAGGGTAGACGGCCCGCCCCCGGGTCCGGGCCCGCGCGGATCCGCCGGGCAGGGCCTAGGCTCGGTCCATGCCACGCCGTCACATGCACATGGCCGGAGCGGACGGGGCGGTCCTGCGCGCCGCGCTGGGCGACCTGCGGATCCGCCTCGGCGTGCCCGCGGCCTTCCCGGCCGAGGTCCTCGCCGAGGCCGGGCGGGCGGCCGCCGCTCCCCGGATGCCGTCCGAGGACATGACCGGCCTCCCCTTCTTCACCGTCGACCCGCCGTCCTCCGTGGACCTCGACCAGGCCCTGCACCTGGTGAAACGATCCACCGGCGGCTACCGCGTCCACTACGCCATCGCCGACGTCGCCGCCTTCGTCGACCCCGGCGGCGCACTCGACGCCGAAGCCCACCGCCGGGTGACCACCCTCTACTTCCCCGACGGGAAGGTCCCGCTGCATCCGCCGGTGCTCTCCGAGGGCGCGGCCAGCCTGCTGCCCGAGCGGACCCGTCCGGCCCTCGTGTGGCGGCTGGACCTGGACGCCGAGGGCCGGGTCGAGACCACCGACGTCCGCCGGGCCCTGGTGCGCAGCCGGGCCAGGCTCGACTACGCCGGCGTCCAGAAGGCCGTCGACACGGGCACCGCCGAGCCCTCCGTGGCCCTGCTGAAGGAGATCGGAATCCTGCGCGAGGCCCTGGAGGCGGAGCGCGGCGGCATCTCCCTGAACGTGCCCGAGCAGGAGGTCGTCGCGCGGGACGGCTCGTACAGCCTGGCCTACCGGGTCCCCCTCCCGGCGGACGGCTGGAACGCCCAGATCTCCCTGATGACCGGCATGGCGGCGGCCGACCTGATGCTCGCCGCCGGCACCGGCATCCTGCGCACCCTGCCCGCCGCCCCCGACGGCGCGGTCGGGCGGCTGCGGCGCGCGGCGAAGGCCCTGCGGATCGAGTGGCCGCACCACGTCCCGTACGCGGCGCTCGTACGCTCCCTGGACCCGCGCGTCCCCGCGCACGCCGCGTTCCTCCAGGAGTGCACCACCCTGCTGCGCGGCGCCGGGTACACGGCGTTCACCGGCGGCCGGACCCCGGACCCGGCCCTGCACGCGGCGGTGGCGGCCCCGTACGCGCACTGCACCGCCCCGCTGCGGCGGCTCGTCGACCGCTACGCCGGCGAGCTGTGCCTGGCGGCGGTGGCGGGGGCGGAGCCGCCGGCGTGGGCGGCCGAGGCGCTGGAGGCGCTGCCGCAGGAGATGGCGCAGGGCAGCCGGCTGGCCAACGCGGTCGAGCGGGAATGCGTGGACCTGGTGGAGGCGGCCCTGCTCAAGGACCGCGTCGGGGAGACCTTCGAGGCGACGGTCATCGACGTCAAGGAACACGAACCGCTGGTCGGGACCGTCCACCTGGAGGACCCCGCGGTGGTGGGCCGGGTCGAGTCCGGGCACGCCGGCCTGCCGCTCGGCGACCGCATCCGGGTGCGCCTCACCCACGCCGACCCGGGCACGGCGAAGGTCCTCTTCGCCCCGGTGTAGGCCAGGTGCGGCGCCGGCGCGGCGGGCGCGGCGCGGCGCGGCGTTGCGCGGGAGCGCGAACGGGGGCCGGCGGGGTGCTCCGGGCGGTGCGTCCGGGTATGGCCTGCGCCGCGGGGGGTCTGCCATCATCTGCGCACCCGGCGGTGTCCCCCGCCGCGCGAGCGCCTCGGGAGGGAGCGGAGTTGGCTGCCGTCGACCTGCCCGGCGGACCCCGCCCCGCCGGGGCCCCGGCCGGCGCCGCGCGCCGGCCCGCCGCCGTGCTGCGTCCGCACGTCCTCGGCTACACCGGCTTCCACACCCGCTTCCCCGCCCCCCGGCGGCGCCTGGAGCTGCCCACCGGCTTCGTCACCCTCGTCTTCACCTTCGACGAGGGCCTGTGGGTGAGCCGCGGCGGCCAGGCCGCCTCCGCCCGGCTGCGGCCCGCCGCCGCCCCGCGGGCCCTGGTCGCCGGCCCCGGCACGGTCCCCGTGATCGGGATGCACGCGGGCGCGGTGCACGGGCTGGAGGTCAACATGAGCCCGCTCGGCGCGTACCGGCTGTTCGGCGTTCCGATGGCCCATTTCGGGGAGAGCCTGGTGGACCTCGCCGAGGTGTTCGGGCCCGGCGGCCGGCAGCTGGCCGAGCGGCTCCAGGCCCTGGACGGCTGGGGCGCCCGCTTCGACCTGCTCGACTCCGTCCTCGCCGCCCGCCTGGACCGGGGTCCGGCGGCCGCCCCCGAGGTGCGCGGCGCGCTCGCCCGGCTGTGGGCCGACAGCGGGCCGGGCGCCCTGGCCCGCGCCGGCGCCGAGGCCGGCTGGAGCGCCCGCCGCCTGCGGGCCCGGTTCCGCGAGGAGGTGGGGCTGCCGCCCAAGGCCGTGGCCCGGCTGTTCCGGCTCCAGCACGCGCTGCGCCGGCTCGCGGCCGGTGCGGCGCCGGCGGAGGTGGCGGCCGCCTGCGGCTACCACGACCAGGCGCACCTGGGCCGGGAGGTGAAGGCCATGACGGGGCTGCCGCCCGCGCGGTTCGCGCTGCTCCGCGGGGGCCTGCCGCCGGGCTCGGCGCTGGACCGGGTGCCGGGCCGCATCACGAGCGTGCTGCTGCCGCCCCCGCGGGCCTGACCCCCCGTGGGGGTTGGGGGCCGTTTTGTACAAGACAGGTTCCGGGCCGGCTTGCCACGCTCGGCGTACGACTCCTCCTCCCCCCGGAGGGTCCCCACGCAGTGCGGCAGCCCGTCACGGGGGTGCGGGTTGCCGCAGTGCGCTCACCAGCGCGCGGGGGTCGTCGGCGTGGAAGCGGACCGTACGGGCCCGGCCGCGGGCCCCGAGCGGCCGGCGGAAGTCCAGCGGGCGGTTCAGCTCCAGCGTGACCGTCGTCTGGCCGCCGACGATCAGGTCGAGCACCCCGTCACCGGAGAGGGTGACGAGCCGCCCCTCGGGGAAGCGGTGCTCCACCCGCGCCGAGACCACCGCGTCCGGCGGGACGGTGAGGTCGAACAGGGCCCCGTAGCGGATCCGCAGCGACCCGTCGGCCCGCAGGACGTGCGGGCGGGTGACGCAGGCGGCGTGCAGGGCGAGCACCATCACCACCCCGTACACGTCGAGGACGAGCACCACGCGGTGCACGGCGGGCCAGGGGACCAGCACGGCCAGCCCGACGGTCTCGACCACCGCCACGAAGAGCAGTCCGTACATCATGGCCGTCTGCGGCCCGGTGTACGGAGCCGCACGGTCGCCCGCGCCCACGCCGTGCTCGCGGCGCAGCGCCCACCGCCCGAGGGAGCCGACCGCCCGCACCTCGTGCAGCAGCAGCTGCCGCACCGGGACCGGGACCGCGGCCCGCACGGTCTCGCGCCAGGACCGGGTCCGCGCGTACAGCCGGCCCAGCACCCAGCCCTCCAGCAGCAGCACCCCGAGCACGGCCGCCTCGGCGGCCGCGAGCGCCCACCCGGGCACGCGCACCCCGGCGACGAGGCAGAGTACGAGGACCAGCTCGCCGGGTATCACCACCGCGGCCGCCGTCCGGGCGGCGCGGAGGCCCGTCATCTCCGGCCCCTTTCCACGAAGGCCCGCATGACCAGGCGTACGACCTCGGCCTGCGCCGGCGGGTACTCGGCGAGCAGCGCCTCCCCCAGCCCGGCCACGACGGGCCCGTCGGACGGGATCGCGTCGAAGACGGCGTCGGGCACGGCCGCCACCATCTCCGCGGCGAGGGGGGCGATGCGGGGATCGCCGGCGGGGGCCTCGGCCAGCTCGTCCAGCCGCTCGTACAGCGCGAGCACGGCCGGGTCCGAGGCGAGCGGTCCGAGCAGGGCGTAGAGCTCCTCGCCGCCGGCGCCGGATGCGTCGAGCAGGGTGAGGTGCTCGCGGTCCTTGGCGGCGGCCGGGGAGCCGGTGGGCGGGACCTCGGCCAGCAGCGCAGCGAGCGCCGGCGAGAGGGGCTCCCCCTCCCCCGGCCCGGAGGCGAGCAGGACCGCGAGCCGCCTGCGGCGCCCGGCCAGTTCGGCCTCCTGCCGCGCGAGGTCGGCGTCCAGCTCGGCCAGGACTTCGCCGAGCTCCCGCCCGGCGTCGTCCGCGAGGACGTCCCGCACCTCGTCGAGGCCCAGACCCAGCTCGGTGAGCCGGCGCACGCGGGCCAGGAGGACGGCGTCGCGGACGGTGTAGGTCCGGTATCTGTTGGGTCGCCGCTCCGGCTCCGGGAGCAGCCCGACATGGTGGTAGTGCCGGATCGCCCGGGTGGTGACCCCGACGAGCGCGGCGATCTCTCCGATCCGCATGCCCTTCAGTAGAAACCCTGCCGCTGCGTCAAGGTCAAGCCGCCACGGACAGCCGGTAGCATGGTCGGCACGACAGACGAGTCGGCCGGGCGGCCGCGTCGGGATCCCCGGATCCCGCCGAGGAACGTCCGGGCTCCACAGGGCAGGGTGGTGGGTAACGCCCACCCGGGGTGACCCGCGGGACAGTGCCACAGAAAACAGACCGCCGGGGGCTTCGGCCCTCGGTAAGGGTGAAACGGTGGTGTAAGAGACCACCAGCGCCTGAGGTGACTCAGGCGGCTAGGTAAACCCCACCTGGAGCAAGGTCAAGAGGATCCGTCCCCGGACGGGTCTGCGCGAACGCTTGAGGGCTGCCCGCCCGATGTTCGCGGGTAGACCGCACGAGGCCGGCGGCAACGCCGGTCCTAGATGGATGGCCGTCTCCCCGGCGACCGCGAGGTCTCCGGGCGACAGAACCCGGCGTACAGGCCGACTCGTCTGTCCCCCCGCTTTGACCGTAGTCGGAGTGGGGCCCCTCTTCCCCGCACTGGGGGTCAGGGCTTCCGGTGTCGGCCGGGCGCCTTCTTCGCCACGGGCTGTGCGGGCTGCTGCGGCTGTGGGGCGGGGGCCGGGTACGGCAACGCGTCGGTCAGGCAGCCCGTCCCGTGACCAGGAGCGTGCCCCCAGTTCCAGCGCGGTCTTCGGGGTGCCGAGGATCTCGGCCCCAGGGCCGGTGCCAGCGACGCCGGTCCACTCGAAGCGGTCGGCGGCCGGGCGCTGCTGAGGCTCTTCACCCCGGTGGGGCCTGTACTTGTCCCCGTCCTCGGCGGGGGTGGCGGGGGCAGCAGCACCGGTCACGAGGAGACCTCCGGGAGGGCGACGAAGCCGCGGCCGGCCACTCGATGGCGGGGCCGGGTGGTCAGTTCACCGGGGCCGTGTACGTCTTGCCGATGAAGCCGTTCCGGAAGGTGACCGTCTTCGCGGCGATCTTGCCTTTGACCGTGATGGTGCCGGTGGCCTTCTCGCCCTTGGCGAGCTTGACCGTGTCGATCTGGTCCTCGGCCGCCGCCAGCTCGATCTGCCTGCGCGTGCCGTCCTCGCCCGTCACCTCGAAGTAGAAGACGTTGACGTCGACCTGCTTGGCGGCGTTGTTGACGATGGTCACCTGCACGGAGGTGTAGTCGCCGCTCTGGGCCAGGACGCTGGGCTTGAAGGCCGTGGGCGAGGCGGTCAGCGTCACGTCGGCGTTCTTGTCGGCCGTCCCGGCCGGCGCCTCGGAGTTCCCGGGCGCGGGCTGCATCGGTGCCGCGTTGGGGGCCGAGGGGGCGCCGCTGGGAACCGTGATCGGGGTGTCCTTCTTGGCGCTGCTCTTGGAGGCGCCGGTGAACACCGCGCCGCAGGCGAAGAGGACCAGCGACAGGAGGACGATGCCGCCGCAGCCGAAGCCGATGATCTTGCCGGCGTTGCTCTTCTGCGGGGGCGGCGGCGGGGCCGGGTAGCCGTAGGGCGGCGGGGGCTGCTGACCGTAGGGCGGCGGCGGGGGCTGCTGACCGTAGGGCGGCTGTCCGTAAGGCGGCTGCTGGCCGTAGGGCGGCTGCGGCTGCTGGCCGGGGTGAGGGGTGGTCATGAGGACTCCTCCGCTGGGTGGTTGCCGTCTGGCTCAGGGCCGGATGCCGAACACCCTCGGGAGGAGCGCCACGAACTCGGAACATGAGCGGTGCCCAGCTTAAATAAAATGTCAAAGCGAGCCATAGGGAGTTCCAAAAATGAGACGGTCGCTTCCGAATCAGCCGCGCTGACAGAGAGAAGCCCCCTTGAGAAGCACCGCCCCCGGCGGGCGGGTTCACCCCGCCCACCCCGGCGACCCGAAGAGGATCGGCCCCTATCGGATCATCGGGCGCCTCGGCAGCGGCGGCATGGGCACCGTCCACGCCGCCCTCGACCCCCGGGGAACGCGGGTAGCGGTCAAGGCCGTTCACCCGGCACAGGCCCAGGACTCGGAGTTCCGGGCCCGGTTCCGCCGCGAGGTGGCCCTGTCCGCCCGGGTCCAGGGCCCCTGCCTGGTGCCCGTGCTGGCGGCCGACACCGAGGCCGAACGCCCCTGGCTCGCGGCGGAGTACGTGCCCGGCCCGACCCTGGACCGGCACCTCGCCGCCCACGGCCCGCTCACCGGCGGGAGCCTGTACGCCTTCGCCGCCGGCACCGCCCAGGCGCTCGCGGCCATCCACCGCGCGGGCGTGGTCCACCGGGACGTGAAACCGCAGAACGTCATCCTGAGCCCGGCCGGCCCCCGGATGCTGGACTTCGGCATCGCCCACGCCGCCGACGGCACGTCCGTGACCCGGACCGGCGTCATGACCGGCACGCCGGGCTGGATCAGCCCCGAGCACTACCGCTCCGGCACGACCGGCCCGGCCGGGGACCTCTTCGCCTGGGGCGCCCTCGTCGCCCACGCCGCCACCGGCCGCCTCCCCTTCGGCACCGGCGCCCCCGACGTGGTCGCGTTCCGCGTCATGTCGGGGGACCCCGACCTCGACGGACTGCCCGCCGCGCTCCGCGAGGTGGTGGAAGGGGCCCTCGCCAAGGCCCCCGAAGCCCGGCCGACCGCCGAGCGGGCCGCCGCCCGCTGCGCGGACCTGCTCGCCGCGGAGGCCACCCAGCTGCTCGCCGCCGGCCTCGCGCCCACCCTGGCCGGCGACCCGATCGCCGCCCAGTGGCACCTGCCCGCCGTCGACGACCCCGCGTGGCCGGCCCCGCCCGCCCCCGGCCGGGGGCGCCTGCTGCTCGCCGTCACCGTGGGCGCGGCCGTCCTCGGCGGGGCCGTCGGCGGGCTCCTCACGCTGCCGGCCGCCCACCGCGACGACGGCCGGGCGGCCGGGGCCCCGGCCCTCGCCACCCCGGGGAACGCGTCCCGCACCACCGGCACCCCGTCCGCCCCCGGCCCCACCGCCGACGCCAAGGACACGCCGGCGGACGGCGGGCCGACCCTCGCCACCTGGCGCCAGGCCCGCCCGGCGCAGACGCCCGCCGAGCACGACGCCCACCCGTCCATCGGAACGGGCCCCTGGCTCGACACCGGCGACCATCCCGACCAGGCGTTCGCCCTGACCTTCCACCAGCCCCGGGGCGAGGTGTACGTCACCTCCGGCGGCCGGGCGCTCGACGGGGGTTCGCTGCGCGAGGTCGCCAGGGCCGCGTGCCTGGGACTGCGCCACCTCCGCAGCGCCTACCCGGACCTCCCGTACGGCACCTTCGTGATCGTCGACACCGGGCGGGCGGGCGGCCCGGGCATCGTGTGGTCGGACGACTTCCGTACCAACACCACCTGTTCCGCCTCCCTCACCGACCGGAGCACCGACCGGAGCACTGCCGGGGACACCTCCGGAGACACCTCCGGGGACACCGCCGCGGGCAGCGACCGCGCCACCGGCCGGCGGCCGGGGCAGGCCGCCGACTGGTACCCGGCCCCGGGCGGGCTGGCCGTCGCGAAGATCCCCTCCAGCGACGCCGACGAGATCCGCGTGGCCGACCGGACCGCCACGTCGGTCATCGACGAGTGGAACAGCGGCGCCGTCGGCGGCCGGCTCGGCCACGAGAACCTGGCCGTCGGCTTCGACCCGGCCGGCCGGGTCATGTACGTCTGGGCGGTCAAGCCCCAGTGGGACCGGTCCACCCGCGAGGACTGGGCGCTCAAGGCCGCGCGGCGGGCCTGCGCGGACCTCACCTCCGAGTCCGCGAGGTCGGCCGGATGGCCCTACACGCGGTACGCGGTCTTCGCCGAAGACGGCTCCGGAGGCGGCGAGTTCCTGCGCTGGGGCACCGCCGGCAGCTGCGGCGACTGACCGCGCGCGAAGGCCCCCGCCCGGGGACGGGCGGGGGCCTTCGGGTGCTCGCGGCGCGGCCGTCAGCGCAGGTGCGAGGTGTCGTTCAGGAGGCGGACGGAGGCGTTCCCGTCGGCGTAGTACGCCACCGCCGAGAGGGAGGCCGCGGACAGCTCCATCCGGAACAGCGACTCCGGCGGGGCGCCCAGGGCGAGGCGGACCAGCGTCTTGACCGGCGTCACGTGCGTGACCAGCAGGACGGTACGGCCCGCGTGCGCGGCCAGCAGCCGGTCACGGGCCGCCGAGACCCGGCGGGTGACGGCGGTGAAGCTCTCGCCGCCGCCCGTGGGGGCCGCCCTCGGGGAGTCCAGCCACGCCTGGAGGTCGTCCGGGAAGCGTTCCCGTACCTCGGCGAAGGTCAGCCCCTCCCACGCCCCGAAGTCCGTCTCGCGCAGGCCCTCTTCGAGCGCCACCGGCAGCCCGAGACGGTCGGCGACGGCCTGCGCGGTCTCCCGGCAGCGGCGCAGCGGCGAGCTGACGACGGCCGATACGGTGCCCCGCGCGGCCAGCGCCTCCGCCACGGCGGCCGCCTGGCGCCGGCCGGCCGGGGACAGCTCCGGGTCGGTGCCGCCGCTGCCGGAGAAGCGCTTCTGCGGGGTCAGGGCGGTCTCGCCGTGGCGCAGCAGCACGAAGGTGGCGGGGGTGCCCATGTCGGGCCCGCCCCACCCGGTGCCGGTCGCGGCCGGGACCCCTTGGACCGCGGGGCCGGAGACCGGGACGGCCGTGCCGGACGCGGGAGCCGGGACGCGGACCGCGGCCGGTGCCGGTGCGAGGGCCTCGGCTTCGCCGAAGAGCGCCGCCGCCTCGGTGGCGGCCGCACTCCGGGCGGCCCGGACGTCGGCGTCGGCCGCGCGGGATTCCGCCACACCGGCGGAGCCGGCGGCCGCGCGGGTGCCCGGGGCGCCGCCGGAGGCGAGGGCCGCGCGGACCGCCGCGGCACCCTTCGCCGCGTCGCCGGGCGGACCGGCGGGGGCCAGGTCGGCGGTGGAGGCGGACGGCTCCCACTGCTTGCCGCGCTTGCCCGCGTCCATCGCCTCGTTGGCGAGCCGGTCGGCGTGCTTGTTCTTCTCGCGCGGGATCCACTCGTACGTGACCTGGCCGCGCGGGAGGATCGTCGCCGCCTCCGCGGCGAGCGGCTTCATGTCCGGGTGCTTGATCTTCCAGCGGCCCGACATCTGCTCCACGACGAGCTTGGAGTCCATCCGGACGCGGACCACCGCGTCCGGCGCCAGCTCGCGCGCCGCCCTCAGACCCGCGATCAGGCCCTTGTACTCGGCGACGTTGTTCGTCGCGACGCCGATGAACTCGGCGCGCTCCGCCAGGGTCTCACCGGTGGCCGGGTCGAGGACGACCGCCCCGTAGCCGGCGGGGCCCGGGTTGCCCCGGGAGCCGCCGTCCGCCTCCACGACGAAACGCGGCATCAGATGCCCGAGTCCGCCGCACGGACCAGGATGCGGCCGCAGTTGTCGTGCCGGACGACCTGGTTGGCGGCCGCGGCCTTGATCTCGTTGATCTCGGCCATGTCGAGCTCCAGCCGGCAGCCCTCGCAGCGGCGCTGGTAGAGGCGCGCGGCGCCGACGCCGCCCTGCTTGACGCGGATCTTCTCGTACAGGGCCATCAGGTCGGACGGCATGGAGGCGACGATGACCTCGCGGTCCTTCGTGATCTTCGCGGTCTCGGTGTCGAGTTCACCGGCGGCGGCGTCGCGGCGCGCGGTCGCGTCCGTCAGCTTGGCCTCCAGCGCGGCGACGCGCGCGGTGATCTCGGTGACCCGCTCCTGGGCGCCTTCCAGGCGCTCCATGACCTCCAGGACGACGTCCTCCAGGTCGGCCTGCCGCTTGGCGAGCGAGGCGACCTCGCTCTGCAGGTTCGCCAGGTCCTTGGCCGAGATGCCCGCGCCGGACTCCAGGCGCTGCTGGTCCCGGGCCGCGCGCTGGCGGACCTGGTCGACGTCCTGCTCCGCCTTGGTCTGCTCCCGGGCGGCGTCGCTGGCCTGCGTCTGGGCGGCGACGAGGAGGTCGCGCTGCTGGCTGAGGTCCTTGGTCAGGGAGTCGACCTCGGCGTGCTCCGGCAGCGACTTGCGCTTGTGGGCGAGCTGAGACAGCCGGACGTCCAGGGCCTGGACGTCGAGAAGTCGGATCTGGTCGGCGGGCTCGGCGTTCAGTTGGGGGCTCCAGAGGCACTAGAAGGGGGTGTGGCGGACGGCGCGTGCGCCGTCCAGGGGTCGGTGACCGTGCGCGAGACGTGGGTCCGCAGACCCCAGCCGTGGCGCTCGGAAACGGCGTCGAGCTCGGCGGCGGCCTGCTCGCACCAGGGCCACTCGGTGGCCCAGTGGGCGGCGTCGACGAGGGCGAGCGGGCTCTGCTCGCGGGCCTCGGACACCGGGTGGTGGCGCAGGTCGGCGGTGAGGAAGGCGTCCACGCCGGCGGCGCGCACCTGCGCGAAGAGGCTGTCGCCGGAGCCGCCGCTGACGGCGACGGTGCGGATCAGCGCGTCCGGGTCGCCGGCGGCGCGGATGCCCTGCGCGGTGCGCGGCAGCCGGGCGGC
The DNA here is from genome assembly GCF_040651895.1 of Streptomyces sp. NPDC048352. Classification (NCBI taxonomy): domain Bacteria; kingdom Bacillati; phylum Actinomycetota; class Actinomycetes; order Kitasatosporales; family Streptomycetaceae; genus Streptomyces; species Streptomyces sp. NPDC048352. The sequence goes on along the minus strand of NZ_JBEZKZ010000028.1, from coordinate 44,348 downwards.
GGCGCGGGCGGCGAACTCGCGCAGGGTCTCGGGGTGGTCCAGCTCGCAGATCCGGCCGAGGCCGCGGCGGCCCGCCGGGTCGGTGGGGTCGGGCACGAGGGGCCCGGTGACGCGGAGGTCGAGGGCGCCCGCGAGGGCGTCGGACACGCCGGGGTCGGCGGTGTCGGCGTTGGTGTGGGCGACGTGGAGGGCGATGCCGTTCCTGATCAGGGTGTGCACGACACGGCCCTTGAAGGTGTCCGCGGCGACGGTGGTGGTGCCGCGCAGGTAGAGGGGGTGGTGGGTGACGACCAGGTCGGCGCCGAGCTTCACCGCCTCGTCGACGATCTCCTGTACGGGGTCCACGGCGAACAGCACCCGGGTGACCTCGGCATCGGGGTCGCCGCAGACGGTGCCGACGGCGTCCCACTCCTCGGCCCGCGAGGGGGGCCAGAGAGCGTCCAGCGCGGCGATGACTTCAGAGAGACGGGGCACGGGGCAAGGCTACCGTCCGTGGCGCGCGGTGGTCCCCTGGCCGGGGCGGCAGCACAAGCGCATCCCCCGCCACAGGGGAATCGTCGGGTGGCCACCCGTACGTGTGAAGCGGGCTGGGTCGTGTTGTTCGGCTGGAAGTGCGAAAACTAGCTTCCTCTCCGGAGGTGACGGCCCGGATGACTGTCTGTGCCACCGAGATCACGACGACCAACGCGCTTCCCACCCCGGAGGACACGGGGCCCGAGGCCACGCAGCCCTTGGCCGCGGCCCCCGGGGCCGGGGCCCCCTTGGGCGCGGGCCCCGGAACCACGGCCCCCGGCGTTGCGACGCCCCTCGGCGGGGCTCCCGGAGCCACGGCCGCCCAGGGCGCGGGCCCCGGAGCCACGGCTCCCGGAGCGGCTGCCTCCTTCGGTGCGGGCCCCGCCCCGTCCCCGGCGCCCTTCGACGCGGCCCCTGGAGTTACGGCCCCCCTGGGTGCGGGCCCCGGTCCGGTGCCCCTCGGCGGGACTCCCGAAGTCACGGCCTCGCAGGGCGCGAACTCCGGAGCCACGGCTCCCGGAGCGGCGGCCCCCTTCGGTGCGGGCCCCGCGCCGTCCCCGGCCCCCGGCGTCATGGCCCCGCAGGGTGCGGGCCCCGGAGCGACAGCCTCCGGCGTAGCGGCGCCCCTGGGTGCGGGCCCCGGTCCGGTGTCGGGCGGGGGCGCGGCGTCCGCGCCGCCCGCGTTCGCGATCTCCGCCGACGGGGCGTACGCGGCGCGGCTGGCCGGGCAGGGTGATGCCCTTTACCCGGAGCGCTGGACGTTCGACGGTCCGGAGCCCTACGCCGTGCCGCTTCCGCTCGCGCAGCCGGAAGAGGCGGACAGCGAAGTGCTGGCGCTGGCCGACGGGCAGGTGCTGATCCACCGGCGGGTCGCCGACCGGCACGCGTTCGCCCTGCTCTACCCCTCGGGCGCCGCCGCCGGCCCCCGTACCGGGGAGCACCAGCTCGGCTCGGTCGAGGCCGGGGAGGGGCTACGGGTCCGCCTGCTGCCGCCGTCCCCCGACGGATGCGGGGCCTACGCCCTGGCCGTGGGGGCAGAGGAGAGCACCGTCTGGCAGGTGGCCGGATGCTCCGGCGGGCCCCGGCGGGCCGCCGTGGTCCCGGGCCGCTGCTCCGGCGGCGTCTGGCTGGACCGCGCGGGCCGGCTGCTGGCGCTGGACCGGGAGGTGGACGGCCGTACCAAGGCCGTCGCCGTGGACCTGGGGCGCGGCGGGGTGGTCAGTCCGCTGCTGCAGATCGCCGAGGACAGCGACGACCGGCTGCTGCTGGCGGCCCCGGACAGCGGGCTGCTGCTGATCCGCTCGGACGCCCCCGGGGAGCCGCGGCTCGGATGGGGGGTGCTGGGCAGCCGGCGCCCGGTCCGCTTCCCGGAGTGCCTGCGGCTGGAGGACGCCCACCCGTTCGCGGTGCAGCCGGGCCAGGTCCTGATGCCGGAGACCTGCGGGGTCGCGCTCCGGGTGGGCGCGGCCGGCCTCGCCCTGTGGCGTCCCGCCGACCGGTACGTCTTCCGGTTCGGCGCCCCTGCGGGCTGGCTCGGGAGCGGGCGGTGGACCCCGGACGGGCGGCTGCGCCTGCCCTGCGCCACCCCCGAGGTGCCCTGCGGCATCGTGAGCCTGAGCCAGCCGCCGGCCCCGCCGCCGCCCGTGCGCGTGCGTGTGCGCGTGGACCCTCCCCCGCCGCCCGCCCGGCCGGTGCCGCTCCAGCAGGCACCGCTGCGCTGAGCGGACGCGCGCCCCGGCCCACCAAGTGCCGTCCACGGCCCCCGGTACGGACCGGCCCTTCGACGCGGTCCTCTGCGACCTCGACTGAGCGCCTCGCCGGACTGCCCGAGGGCACCACGGCGGCGCTGGCCTTCTCCGCGGAGCTGGACGGACCGCTGCTGCTCGGCCGGATCACCCGGGACCAGTGGCAGGAGGCGGTCGCCGACGGGCTGGCCCGCTCGGGCCGGATATCCGGGGAGGGGGCGCGGGAGCGCCACACCGCCTTTGACGCACCCGACGACCTCGACCGCAAGCTCCGCCGCGAGTTACGCGGGATCCAGCTCCGCCCCCACCTGATCGACGGCTGCCCCACCGCCACGGGCCTGGCCGTCAACCCACCGACCCCACCCTGAGAACCTCAGTAAGAGCGCGGCATGCGGTCCAGACGCCGCATCGCTTTGCCGAAGGTCTTGTCCACCCGGCTGCGGCCGGCGCGCATCAGCAGGCGTACGGGCCGGGAGCCGTCGGCGGCCATGGTCCAGCGGACCCTGGTCACCGTCCGGGACAGCGGGGTCAGTCTCCACTCCTCCATCAACGCCGTGATGCCGGGAACGTTCGTCTCCTCGATGCGGTAGGCGAAGCGCTCGCCCGGATCCCAGGCGATGACAGCCTCATGGAAGCGAAGGCCCCCGGCGACGCGCAGTCGCCGGGTCGTGCCGACGCCGAACGGGGGTGCTCCCTGGTACTGGCATTCCCGCGCGAAGCCGAGCCAGCGCGGCCAGTCGCGTGGGCGGGCGGCAAGCTGCTCGAAGAGGAGGTCCGCCGGCGTATGGAGGTCGCGGGTGCATGCCTGCCGGACAGGTGCGCGTGCGAGGAACCCCTGGTCTTCGAAGCGCAGCCGGTGCGTCATGGTGCCATCGTCGAGCCTCCGTGCCACGTGCGCAGCACGGGTGCTTCGGAAGGGGTAGGAGGTTCGGCCGTCGGGGGCGGCCGGTGCCCTGTCGGGCTATTCGCGGGCCTCAGCAGGGGCCCGGTCCTGGGGACGGACTTACGGTGCTAGAGCCCGTGCCCGCCGCGAATCCGAGGAGACAGGAATGGCTGGGGCCTTCAAGGGAGTGATTCAGCAGGACATCCGGGAGTCGGTGCCGGACTGGGAGCCGTACGCGGAGCCGCAGGCTCCCGAGGGTGCGCCGAACGTGCTGTACCTGGTGTGGGACGACATCGGCTTCGGTACCCTCGACGTCTTCGGCGGGCTGGTGGAGGCTCCGGCGATGCGCCGGATCGCCGACATGGGCGTGAAGTTCACCAACTTCCACACCACCGCACTGTGCTCGCCGACCCGGGCGTGTCTGCTGACGGGCCGGAACGCGACCAGTAACGGGGTGGCCTGCGTCATGGAGGCCACCAGCGGGTTCCCCGCGTCCAACGGCCGCATGCCGTTCGAGAACGCCACCCTGGCGGAGGTGCTGGTCGAGCGGGGATGGAACACCTACGCCCTGGGCAAGTGGCACATGTGCCCGGGGGAGGAGGCCAATATGGCGTCCTCCAAGCGGTACTGGCCGCTGGGCCGCGGGTTCGAGCGCTTCTACGGATTCCTCGGCGGTGAGACCGACCAGTACACCCCGGACCTGGCCTACGACAACCACCGCATCGAGCCCCCGTACCCCCCGGATCAGGGTTATCACCTGTCGAAGGACCTGGCGGACAAGGCGATCGAGTTCATCAGGGACGCCAAGGTGATCGCCCCGGACAAGCCCTGGTTCAACTACTTCTGCCCGGGTGCGGGGCACGCTCCCCATCACGTGCCGCGCGAGTGGGCGGACCGGTACGCGGGCAGGTTCGGCGACGGGTACGAGGTGTACCGGCAGCTCACGCTGCAGCGGCAGATCGAGCTGGGCATCATGCCGCAGGGCACCGAGCTCACGCCGATCAATCCGCACGGCGAGCCGGACGCGTCCAGTCCCAGCGGGAAGCCGTGGCCCGAGGGAGAGTTCGTGCGTCCCTGGGAGTCGCTGAACGCCGAGGAGAAGCGCCTGTTCACCCGGATGGCCGAGGTGTTCGCCGGGTTCGTCTCGTACACCGACGAGCAGATCGGGCGGGTACTGGACTACCTGGAGAAGTCCGGCCAGCTGGAGAACACGATCATCGTCGCGGTCTCGGACAACGGCGCCAGCGGGGAGGGCGGCCCGGACGGCTCGTTGAACGAGAACAACTTCTTCAACGGTGTGCCGGACGACATGGCCGAGAACCTGCGCCACATCGACGAGCTGGGCAGTCCGACCACCTACAACCACTACCCGACGGGGTGGGCCTGGGCGTTCAACACCCCGTTCAAGTACTGGAAGCGATGGGCCTCCTACGAGGGCGGAATCGCCGACCCGATGATCATCTCGTGGCCCAAGGGCATCAAGGCGCGGGGCGAGATCCGTCACCAGTACCTGCACGCCATCGACATCGTGCCCACCCTGTACGACCTGATGGGCATCGAGCCGCCGGCCGTGGTGAAGGGCTTCAAGCAGAGCCCCCTGGAAGGCGCCAGCTTCCGGGCCCTCCTGGAGGACGCGCAGGCCCCCGAGCCCCGGCAGACGCAGTTCTACGTCATGCTCGGTACGCGCGGGATCTGGCACGACGGCTGGCACGCCACGGCCTTGCACCCGCCGGTCCCGTCGGCGTGGGGCCGCTACGACGAGGACGTCTGGGAGCTGTACCACCTGCGCGAGGACCGCTCCGAGAGCCGGGACCTGGCCGCCGAGCATCCGGAGAGGCTCGAAGAGCTCAAGCGCATGTGGGCGCAGGAGGCCGCCAAGTACAACGGTCTGCCGCTGGACGACCGCGGCGTCGTGGAAGTCATGGGCTCGCCGCGGCCCCAGCTCGCCAAGCCGCGCGAGCGGTACATCTACTACCCCGGCTGCGCGGACGTGCCGGAGTCCGTGGCGGTCAACATCCGCAGACGCTCCTACTCCGTCGTCGCCGAGGTGCTCCTGGACACCCCCGAGGCACAGGGCGTGCTCTTCGCCCACGGCGGCCGGTTCGGCGGCCACAGCCTGTTCCTCAAGGACGGGCGCCTGCACTACGTCTACAACTGGCTCGGCAGCGTGGAACAGAAGATCGTCTCCTCGGAGCCGGTCCGCCCCGGCAGCCACCTCCTCTCCGCGACGTTCACAGCCGGCCAGCCGGACAGCCAGGGCAGCATGCAGGGCACGCTCACCCTCCACATCGACGATCGGCAGGTGGGCCAGGGCGACATCAAGACCCAGCCGGGCGCCTTCTCGATGGTCGGGGAAGGGCTGACGGTCGGGCGCGACAGCGGCCAGCCGGTCTCCACCGACTACGCCGCGCCGTTCCCGTTCATCGGCGGGACGATCGAGCAGGTGGCGGTGGACGTCAGCGGGGAACCCTTTGCGGATCTGGAGAAGGAGTTCGCCGCCATGTTCATGCGCGACTGACGCCGCCGCCGTCGGGCGGGACGTCTTCCTGGCGGTCGTCCGCCGCACAGCGGAAACCCTGGTGGCCGGTGCTGCTGTCGGGCGTACTGGAGCTGCGGGCGGCCACCCGGTAGCGGCGGCAGTAGGAGGCGTGGCACAGGTAGGACCCGCCGCGGATCACCCGGGCGGTGCCCGAGGCCGGGCCAGACGGGTTGCGGCGCCCACCGCGCGCGTGGGTGGTGGCCGAGTGCCAGTCGGCGCACCACTCCCAGACGTTGCCGCACACGTTGTACAGGCCGTGGCCGTTGGGCGGGTAGGCGGTCACCGGGGCGGTGCCGTACCAGCCGTCCGGGCGGGTGTGGTGGTCGGGGAAGCGGCCCTGCCACACGTTCATCCGACGCTCCCCGCCCGGCTCCAGTTCGTTTCCCCAGGGGAACGCGGCCTGCTCCAGCCCGCCCCGGGCGGCGTGCTCCCACTCCGCCTCGGTCGGCAGCCGCTTGCCCGCCCACGCCGCGTACGCGGCGGCGTCGTTCCACGACACATGCACCACCGGATGGCTCCTGCGGGCCGCGACATCGGAGCCGGCGCCCTCCGGACGGCGCCAGCACGCCCCGTGGACCTGACGCCACCACGGAGCCTGAGCCACGCCCCGGGTGTCGGGGAACCCGGGCGGCAGCAGCCCGGCGAAGACGAACGACCAGCCGTACCGCTCCGCGTCCGTCACGTACCCCGTCGCGGCCACGAAAGCGCCGAAGTCGGCGTTGGAGACCGCGCACCGGTCGATCCAGTACGGCGCGAGCTCCACCTCACGGACCGGCCCCTCGCCGTCACCCGGCACCACCCACTGGTCCGCAGCGCCCATCAGGAACCTCGCCGCGTCCAGCCGCACCATCCCGTCCCTGCCGGAACCGCTGCTCCCCTCGGGCGTCACCCGCTCGGCGCCGGACGGCGGCGCGGCGACCGGCGCCCCGGGACGTGGCCGGGACGGGCTGCAACACCCTGAACCCATACGACTGCCGGACATGCGTCACCTTTCTTCGGGCTCCCGCAAGGCGGCGTACGCCTCGCGGACGGAGGAGAAGACACGGAGCTGCCGGGTGGCGCCGTCCCGGAACGGGTTGGCGCGCAGCACCGCCAGGACACGCTCGCGGGGACGGGCCAGGACGAAAACGCAGCCGTGCTCCCGCAGGTCGGCGGTCAGCTGTGCCAGGACCTCCGCCGCGGTGGAATCGAGGTAGAACACGGCCTCGGCGTCCAGGACCACGTACCGCGGATATGGTGCCCGCGCCGCGGCGAGGGACAGGACCCGCTGGTGGACCCGGTTGATGTTGGCGAAGAAGAGCGGTGCGTCCACCCGGTAGATCAGCACGTCCGAGGAGGCGGACTCGCCCGGCGCCACCTCGTGGGGCACCCCGCCGTCATCGGGGACGGCCAGCTCGGCGTCACGGGGCCAGGCGGTGCGGCGGAGCAACTGCCCCAGTGCGAGGATGACGGCGACCAGCAGTCCCTGGAGGACGCCCAACGCCAGCACACTGACCGCGGCGACGAACGCCAGCACGCACTCCCCGCGCCAACCGCGCCACAGCCGCACGAATCCCGCGGCGTCGATCAACCGGAACCCCGACACGATGACCACGGCAGCGAGCACCGTCAGCGGAAGCAGCCCGATCACCGGGCCACCGGTGACCAATGCGAACACCACGAAACCGGCGCCCACCAGCTGGAACAACTGTGAGCGGGCCCCCCGCTGGGGGTCCTTCGCCGTCGGCGCGAAACCTCCCAGTACACCCGCACCCGCGCTCGCCACGCCCAGGGCCAGTGACTCCCGCGCCAGCGAGGCCTGCTCCCGGGAACCCGCATCGGCCACCCGGAGGGCGTCCACCGCCTCGATCGAAATGATCATGGCCATGCCGGCTGCCGGCGGCAGCAACGCCCACACGTCCGCGACGGTCACATCCGGCCAGGCCGGAACGGGCAAGCCACCGACAACCCGCCCGGCCACCGCCACACCGTGCCCTGACAGACCCGCCGCAGCCGATACCACGACCGCCACCGCACAGACGACGAGTGAGCCGGGCACGGCCGGCAGGACCCGCTTCAGCACCACGAGGACGGCCAGAGCGGCAAGACCCACCCCCGCGGTCACCAGCTGCACCTGGTCCACATGGGTGAGCACTTCCCACACCCTGACCAGTGGACGGTCGCTGGAGGTCTTCACGCCCACCAGCGTGCCCACCTGACTGGCCACGACTTCCACACCCGTCCCTGCCGCGTACCCGAGCATCACCGGCGCCGACAGGAAATTGGTGAGCCCCCGCAAGCGCCCGGACGGCAACAGCAGAACACCCGTCAGCAGCGCCAGACACGCCGCCAGCGACGCCATCCGGCCGGCGTCGCCTCCGGCCCGGGCGCTCACCGCGGCGAACGTCATGATCGCCAAGGTCGACGAAGGGCCGACCGACACTCCCCGGGTGGACGACAGCAGGGCGAACACCGCCATGCCCCCCACCGCGGTGTACAGACCGGCGGCCGGACCGAGGCCGGCCAGCTGCCCGTAGGCCAGAGCCTGCGGCACGAGCACCACCGCGACGGCGAATCCCGTCACCACGTCGGCGCGCGCCCAGCGCACCGAATAGCCGCGCAGCTGGCCGAGGAGCGGCACCACGTTCTTCGCGGACACCCGCCGTACATCCATCCGATCATTGTCGGGGGATGAAACCAACATGTGTGCCGCAAACCCCGCATGTCGCCCATACGTATGCGCGTCGTCGCCACCTGTCCACGACTGGCTCGCCACCATCCGGCTCCCGCCGTGTGCACCCCCACCGGAGGACCTCGACCGCACACGCCGCCGCGATCGACCCCCGCCTCACCGACCCCACCCTGAAAACCTCAGTAGTCGTCCACGGCCCCCGGGGCCAGGGCCGGCGCCGGAAACGCGGAACGGACCTCGGCGCCCGACCACCAGACACCGATGGCGAACACGGCGGCGGCCTCCAGCAGGGCCGCCCGACCGAGTCCGCCGCAGGGCAGCGGTGTGCAGCCCATCGAGGTGATGAGCTCCGCCACCCGCGCGGCGGCGTCCGGCTGGTCGGTGCAGAACGGCACCGCCAGCGGGGCCCCTTCGAAGCTCGGCCGGTCCAGGGTCCAGATGCTCTCGTGGCACACGTTGAACGCCTTCACCACCTGGGCGCCGGGGGCCGCGTCCGCGACGAGCCGGGCGACGGAGGTGGCGCCGCCCGTGGTCAGGACCGGGCCGTCCGCTCCCGGATCCATCGGGACGGTGCAGTCGATCAGCGTCCGTCCGGCGAGCAGGTGGGCCAGTTCCCCGGCCAGCCGCGGGGCGGCCTGCGCCGGTACGGCGGTCAGTACGACCTCCCCGTGGGCCGCGGCTTCGGCGAGGCTGCCGGCCCCGGAGGCACCGGTGCGCCGGGCGGTGCGGGAGGCCGCCTGGGCGTCCCGGCCGCCCACCCTGACGTCATGACCGGTCCGTACCCAGGCCGCGCCGAGGGCCGTGGCCATGGCCCCCGTCCCCAGAATGCCGATGCGCATGTGTTCGCTCCTGTCGTCCGTGCGGCGATCCGCGAGGTGTGACGGACAGGACGCTAGGCGCGCCGACGCACACCATCCGGTGTGCATCGGGCCGGGCAGGATGAGCGCATGGCCGACGCGACGGAAGAGACCCGGGAACAGGACCTGGACGGCGGCGGGTACGCCGCGGACTGCCGGGCGAGGGTGGCCTTCGACGTCCTGTCGAACCGCTGGGACAGCGTGATCGTGTACGTCCTCGGCGAGAACGGACCGATGAGGCCGCGCGCGCTCCTCACGCGCATCGGCGGGCTCAGCCCCAAGGTGCTCAACGAGGCCCTCCGACGCCTGGAGTGCAACGGCCTGGTCGTACGCGAGGCGTATGCCGAGGCCCCGCCCCGCGTCGACTACTCCCTCACCGAGGCGGGCACCGCGCTGCTGGGCCCGATCCGCGCGATGGGCGCATGGGCGGGTCGCCATGCCGAAGCCGTCCTGGCGGCCCAGGAGCGCTTCGGCCGCCGGGAGGACCGGCCGGACAGCACCTAGCCGTGCTTGAGGCCCAGGACCTCGGCCGCCGCGAAGGTCTCGTTCGCCGGGCGGGATTCGTAGTGCGGGGTGAGGAGGGCGTCGAGCTCCTCGAAGGAGAAGGCCTCCTTGGCCGTGTCGAACTTGGCGGCCACCCGGGGGCGTTCCATCACGACGACGATCCCGCCGTGCACCACGAACAGCTGTCCGTTGGCCTTGGCGGAGGCCGGCGAGGCCAGGTAGCCGACCAGTGGGGCGACGTGCTCGGGGGCCAGGGCGTCGAGCTGGCCCTCCTGCGGGACCTGGAAGCCGGCGAAGACGTCCTCGGTCATCCGGGTCCGGGCGCGCGGGCAGATGGCGTTGGCCGTCACCCCGTACTTGGCCAGGGCCAGGGCGGTGGAGGTGGTCAGGCCCACGATGCCGCCCTTGGCCGCCGCGTAGTTGGGCTGGCCGGCCGAACCGCCGAGGAACGCCTCGGAGGAGGTGTTGACGATCCGCCCGTACACCGGGCCGCCCGCCGCCTTGGAGCGCTCGCGCCAGTGCGCGGAGGCGAAGCGGGTGGTGTTGAAGTGGCCTTTGAGGTGGACCCGTATCACCGAGTCCCACTCGTCCTCCGTCATGGAGAAGACCATCCGGTCCCGCAGGATGCCCGCGTTGTTGACCAGGACGTCGAGCTTGCCGAAACGCGACACCGCCAGGCCCACCAGGTCCCGCGCCTGCTCGAAGTCGGCCACGTCGCCGAGGTGGGCCACCGCCTGGCCGCCGGCCGCGCGGATCTCCTCGGCCACCTCCTCCGCGGGGGTGGCGGAGGCCTCTCCGGAGCCGTCGCGGCCGCTCTGTCCGTAGTCGTTGACGACCACGCTCGCGCCGAGCCGGGCGAGTTCGAGCGCCTCGGCCCGGCCGAGCCCGCGGCCGGCGCCGGTGACGATGGCGGAGAGCCCCTCAAGTGGGAGTGACATCCGTAACGTTCCTCTCAGCGGTGTCGGATCGGCGGTCTCGCAGTGCTCAGAGTTCGATGCAGGTGCGCAGGGCGACGCCGGTGCGCATCTGGTCCAGGGCATCGTTGATCTCGGCCAGCTTCACCCGGTGGGTGATCAGGTTCTCCAGGTCGATGCGGCCCGCCCGCCACAGCGCGATGGTGCGCTCGTAGGAGCGGAGCACGTCGCCGCCGCCGTACATCGACGGCAGGATCTTCTTCTCGTCGAAGAACAGCGAGAACATGTTGACCTTGAAGTCGTCGTCGAGGGCGCCCGCGCCGACCACGACGACGGAGCCGCCGCGCCGCGTCATCTCGTACGCCTTCTGCGCGGTCGCGGACCTGCCGACGACCTCGAAGACGTAGTCGAAGCCCTCGCCGGCCGTGATCCGGTTCTTGGCGTCGGCGAACTCCTCCGGGGCCACGGCCTCGGTCGCGCCGAACCGCAGCGCCGCCTCCCGCCGCGAGGCGACCGGATCGACGGCGATGATCTGGGCCGCGCCCTGGACCTTGGCGCCCTGGATGACGGAGATGCCCACGCCGCCGCAGCCGATGACGGCGACCGAGGAACCCGCCCCGACGGCCGCGGTGTTGATGGCCGCGCCGAGTCCGGTGGTGACCCCGCAGCCGATCAGCGCGGCGATGTCGAAGGGCAGGTCGTCGGGGATCGGGATGGCGCAGGCGGCCGGGACGACCATCTCCTCGGAGAAGGTGCCGGTGCCGGCGAAGCCGAAGACGTCGCTGCCCGCCCGCCTGAAGTTGGGGGTGGCGACGTTCCCGAAGGCCTCCAGGCACAGGTGGCCCTGGCCGCGCGTGCAGGCGGGGCAGTGGCCGCACGGCGGCAGCCAGCAGACCAGGACGCGGTCCCCGACCGCGTGGCCGGTGACCCCGTCGCCGACGTCCGTGATCACGCCCGAGCCCTCGTGGCCGGGGACGAAGGGGGCGGGCTGCGGCAGTACGCCGCTCATCGCGGAGAGGTCGGAGTGGCAGAGGCCGGTGGCCTTGACGCGGATCCGGACCTTGCCGGGGCCGAAGCCCACGGCTTCCATGTCGTCGACGACCTCGAGCTTGTCCTGGCCTATCTCGCTCTGCAGTGCTGCGCGCACGGTGCGGCTCCTTGGGTGGGTGCTACGAGTGTTCGACGACGGTGTCGGCGAGGACCGGCGCGTCGTCCCGTTCGACGGCGGTCGCCGAGACCAGGACGCGGCCCGCCTCCTGCCACATCCGGATGCGCAGCGTCTCCCCCGGGAAGACGATCCCGGCGAAGCGCGTCCGGTAGGCGCGGACCCGGGAGACGTCCCCGCCGAGCAGGGTGTCGACGACGGCCTTGAGGGTCATCCCGTACGAGCACAGGCCGTGCAGGATCGGCTTGTCGAAGCCGGCCAGCTTGGCGAACTCCGGGTCGGCGTGCAGGGGGTTCCAGTCGCCGGAGAGCCGGTAGAGCAGCGCCTGCTCCTCGCGGATCCCCCGCTCCTCGGTGCGGTCCGGGTCCCGCGAGGGCGCCTCGGCGCTGACGGAGGGCCCGCGCTCGCCGCCGAAGCCGCCCTCACCGCGTACGAAGAGCTGCGCGTCGCTGGTCCACAGCGGCCCGTCGGCGTCCGCGACCTCGGAACGCAGCACGATCACGGCGGCCTTGCCCTTGTCGTAGACGGCGGCGACCTTGGAGGTGGAGGTGGCACGGCCCTTGACGGGGATCGGCCGGTGCAGCTCGATGGAGTGCCCGCCGTGCAGGACCGCCGCGAGGTCCACGTCGAGGCCGGGGGCGGCGAGACCGCCCAGCATGGCCATGCCGGCTCCGGCGACGGTCGCGAAGCTCGGCAGGACGTGGAGCCTGGACTCCAGGGTGTAGCGGAGCTCGTCGGGGTCCGTCGCCAGGCTCTGCCCGTGCCGGGGCGCTCCCGCTCCGAGGCCCAGGTGGTAGAGCTGGATGTCCTTGTGGTCCCAGCCGATGTCACCCCGGCGGGGTTCGGCGGCGAGGGCCTTGGCGGCATCGATCGGCATGAGGATGCTGCTCCTTCGGTTCCTTGGAAGACCTCGGCACGGCCGTCCGCACCGTCGGCCGCACCGAGGTCGTATGCGGGGCCGCCCGCCGGCACACGTTCTAGAACGCGTTCTAGCGTCGGCTGAAGGCATGTATAACGCACGCCCCAGCACTTGGGAAGACTGCTGACCCGACGTCAGATCGTTGTTGGCCGCGGCGTGTTGCCGCCTCCACCGGTCACGTCCCGTTACGCTGCGGCGGTGGACGAAATGCCCGTGACGCACCGGCCCGCTCGCTCGCTGCGCGTCCTGCTGGAACCGCCGGACCCGCCCCTCGCGCTCCGCCTCGGCCTCCAGCCGGACATCGAGGTGGTGGACTCCGCCCTGGCCCGGCCCGCGGTGGCGCTGGTGGAGGAGGTCACGGCGGTGACGGCCCTGCTGGCCGAGGATCCCGAGTGCCGGGTCCTGGTGAGCGCCGGCTCGGCGCGGCCCGGCCTGCTCGACGCGGCCCTGGCGGCGGGCGCGGCGGGGCTGGTCCTGCGGGACGGCCCGGTCGAGGACCTGGCGGACTGCCTGCGCCGCGCCTCCGCGGGCGAGACGGTGGTGGACCCGGCGCTGGCGGGTCCGTAGGCGCACGGCGCGGCCCCCCGCCCATGACGGCGGGGGGCCGCTGGACGCCGGCGCCGGGGCTCAGCCGGAGGGCTTCGTCCAGTCGTCGACGGTCCGTGAGGGGTCCAGCGCCACGGGGAGCCGCTCCAGCCCCCGGAAGGCGGGGAAGGGGCTCTTGAGCCAGTCACCGCCGTGCGTCGACGGCAGCGCCAGCACCATGTCGGGGAAGCGGTCCAGCAGCGACGTCAGGCAGATCTCCAGCTCCAGGCGGGCCAGCGGCGCGCCCAGGCAGTAGTGCGTCCCGAAGCCGAAGCCGAGGTGGTTGCCCTGGAGACCCTCGCGGCGGACGTCGAGCTTGTCGGGCTCGGGGAACTTCTCCGGGTCGCGGTTCGCGGAGGCGATCGCGATCTGGACGACTGCGCCCCGCGGAATGACCGTCCCGCCGATTTCCACGTCCTCCAGCGCGTACCGGAAGGTGGACGTTTCCACGGAGCCCTCGAAACGGACCATTTCCTCGATCGCCTGCGGCAGCAGCTCCGGATTCTCCCGGACGGCCTTCAGCTGTTCGGGATGGGTCAGCAGGCTGTGGACGCAGTTGCCGATCTGGAGGGTGGTGGTCTTGTGGCCGGCGAAGAGCAGCACCCAGATCATCGAGACGAGTTCGTCGTCCGTCAGCGGTTCCTCGTCGTGCGGGGTCTGCACCAGCAGGCTCAGGAAGTCGTCGGCGGGATTCTCGCGGGTGCGGTGGATCAGCCCGGTGAAGTAATTGCGCAGCCAGTGCTCCGCCTCGACGAGGTCGTCCTTCAGGTCCCGGCTGAAGCGGGAACGGGTCACCTGGGCGAACCACTCCAGCACCTCGACGCGCTCGGCCCCGACGATGCCGAGCAGCTCGCAGATGACCATGATGGGCAGCGGCAGGGCGAAGGCCGTCATCAGGTCGACGGGCCGGTCGGTCGGGCACCGGTCCAGCAGGTCGTCCACCAGCTCCTGGATGTGCGGGCGCAGGTCCTTGACGTGCCGCGGGGTGAAGGCGGTCTTGGCGATGTGGCGCAGCCGGGTGTGCCGGGGCGGGTCGGCGAAGAGGAGGTTGTCGTCGAGCGCCTCGCACGCGTCGCCGAAGAGGGCGTGGTAGGTGTCGATGGCCTCGTGCATGTCCTTGCCGATGCGGTGGTCGGCGAAGAGCGCGTGGGCGTCCTCGTACCGGGTGACGAGGTACGTGTCCACCCCGTGCCCCGGGGTCAGCCGGGCGATCGGGGCCTGTTCGCGCAGCGACCGGTAGACCGGGTAGGGGCACTGGCGGTATTCGGGCGTGCCCTTCGTCACCGCCGCCACCGCTTCTTCGAGCCCGGGCCCGTCCCCCACTGCCACTGTCGGTTCAGTCGTCACGCGCGCATGCCTCTCGGGTAACCCGGAATTGACAGTCGGCTCCTTTCCCTGGGCCGAATGACGGCAAAACCGCGTTGCGCCGTTCGGCGCCGAATCCTCCCCCTCTGGAATGTCCGGGCGGCGGCCGGGCGGGCCCGTCCTAAGGTGTTCGCTGACCCGTTCCGCGGCCCGTTCGCGAACCGCTCCGCACCCGTTCGCGAAACCGCTCCGCGGCCCGAAGAGAGGGAATGCGCGCATGCCGGAATACGGCGTCGGCGGTTTCACCGCCAGTGGAGCAGCACGGCCCGGCTCGGCGGCCGCCGAGGACGACGGCAGCCGGGCGGTGATCGACGTGCACCACCACTTCTGCGCGCCGGCCTGGCGGGAGTGGGGGGAGGCGCAGGGACTGGTCGACCCGCGGGCGCTGCCGCCCTGGGCGCACTGGGACGCGGAGTCCGCGCTGGCGCTGATGGACCGGGCGGGGATCGCCACGGCCGTGCTCAAGCCGATGCTGCCCGCGCGGTACGAAACCTCCGCGCAGCTGCGGGAGGCCATCACGGTGACGCTGCGGGCGGCGGTGGAGGCCGTGCAGGCGCATCCGGGGCGGTTCGCGTTCCACACCCCGCTCTTCCTGGACGACCTGGAGGTCTCCTCCTGGGCGCTGCGGCTCGGGCTGGACGAACTCGGCGCGGCCGGGGTGAACATCACCGCCAACTACGGCGGGGTGTACCTGGGGGACCCGGTCTACGACGGGATCTTCGCCGAACTGGACGAGCGGGCGGCCGTGGTGGACACGCACCCCCACAACCTGCCGGCCACCCCGGCGGCCGGTCCGGCCCCGGCCGGCGGGCCGGGCGGGGGCGGGCGGGCGGGTGCGGGCGGTGCGGCCGAGCCCGGCGCCGGGTCCGGGGCGCCGGAGGGCGGGGGGCCGCGTACGCCCGAGGGCGGCGGGCGGCCGGGGGCCGGCGGGCCGCCGGGGGTCACCGTGCCGGGGGTGCCGAACTTCCTGTGCGACTTCCTCCTCGACACGACCCGCGCCGCCGCCAACATGATCCGCACCAGGACCCTCGACCGCTTCCCGAACCTGTCGGTGATCCTGCCGCACGGCGGCGGGTTCCTGCCGCACATCGCGACCCGGCTGGAGGCCTTCGCGGGCTCCTTCCACCCGCCGGTCGACCCGGCCGCCGTCCGGGACCACCTGCACCGGTTCTACTACGACACGGCCGGCCCGATGTCCCCGGCCGGCACCCTGCTGGCCACCGTGGACCCGGCCCGGATCCTGTTCGGCAGCGACTGGCCGGCCTGCCCCGCCGACATGGTCGCGGACATCGCCGTCCCCGCGCTGGCCGCGGACCCCGCGCTGACGCCCGCGCTCCGCCGCGCCGTCAACCGGGAGAACGCGCTGCGCCTGATGCCGCAGCTCGCGCCCGTGTAGGCAGTCCGGGAGCCCGTCACCTGCGCAGCAGCGTCACCACCGCCGCACCGCCCAGCCCGATGTTGTGCGCGAGCCCGACCCGGGCTCCGGGCACCTGGCGGGCTCCCGCCTCGCCGCGCAGCTGCCACACCAGTTCCGCCGCCTGCGCCAGCCCCGTCGCCCCGAGCGGGTGGCCCTTGGAGATGAGGCCGCCCGAGGGGTTGACCACCCACCGCCCGCCGTACGTGGTGGCGCCGCTCTCCACGAGCTTGCCGGAGGCCCCGTCCGCGCACATGCCGAGGGCCTCGTAGGTGAGCAGTTCGTTGACGGAGAAGCAGTCGTGCAGTTCGACGACGTCGACGTCCTCGATGCCGAGCCCGGAGGCCTCGTACACCTGCCGCCCCGCGGCGGCCGTCATCGGCTTGCCGACGACGGCCATGCAGGAGCCGCCGAAGCTCTCGGCGGTGTCGGTGGTCATGGCCTGGGCGACGATCTCGACGGCCTTGTCGTGCAGTCCGTGCGCCACCACGAACCGCTCCGAGACGACCAGCGCCGCCGCGGCCCCGTCGGAGGTGGGGGAGCACTGGAGCTTGGTCAGCGGGTCGTGGATGGTCTTGGAGGCGAGGATCTCCTCGACCGTGTACACGTCCTGGAACTGCGCGTTCGGGTTGTTGGCGGAGTGCCGGTGGTTCTTGGCGCCGACCGCCGCCAGCTGGGCGGGCGTGGTCCCGTACCGCTCCATGTGTTCGCGGGCGGCGTTCCCGAAGATCTGCGCGGTGGGCGGGGACATCTCGAAGCCGTGCGCGGCCGCCATGATCCCGTAGTGCCGGGCCACCGGCGACGTCGCGAAGTCGCCGCCGTCGGCGCCGCCGCCCAGCGCGCCGCGCTTCATCTTCTCGAAGCCGACGGCGAGCACGCAGTCGGCCAGGCCGCCCTGGACGAACTGCCGCGCCATCATCAGGGCCGTCGAGCCCGTCGCGCAGTTGTTGTTGACGTTGTAGACCGGGACGCCGGTCAGGCCCAGTTCGTACACCGCCCGCTGCCCGGCGGTGGAGGCCTGGAAGCAGTACCCGGCCGGCACGTGCTGCACCAGCCCGTAGTCGACGCCCGCGTCCGCGAGCGCCGCGCCGCCGGCCTCCCCGACCATGTCCCAGTACTGCCAGTCCCGTGACTCCGGCTTCTCGAACTTCGTCATGCCGACGCCCACGATGTACGACTTCATGCCCGATGACTCCTAGTCCCTGGGGAGGCCGAGAATCCGCTCGGCGACGACGTTGAGCTGGACCTGTGTGGTGCCCCCGGCGATGGTCAGGCAGCGGGACATGAGCATCCCGTGCACCGCCCGCTCCCCCGCGCCCTCGCACACGGCGCCCGCCGGGCCGAGCAGTTCGAGGGCCAGGTCGGCGGTCCGCTGCTGGTGGGGGGTCTGCACGAGCTTGCGTACGGACGCCCCGGCGCCCGGCTCCAGTCCGGACACCTGCTGGAGGGTGGTCCGCAGGCCGATGCAGGCGAGGGCGTGCGCTTCGGCGGCCAGCGCGCCGATGCGGGCCGGGTAGGAGCCGTCGAGCTCCGCCGAGCGGGCGATCAGCGCTTCCAGCCCGGTGTCGAAGGTCATCTGGTCGGCCATGTGGACGCGTTCGTTGCCCAGGGTGTTGCGGGCGACCTTCCAGCCGCCGTCGGCCGCCCCGACCAGGGCGTCGGCCGGCAGCAGCGCGTCCTCGAACCAGACCTCGTTGAAGAGGGCCTCGCCGGTGATCTCCTTGAGCGGGCGGATCTCGATGCCGGGGGTGTGCTTCATGTCGACGACGAAGTAGCCGAGCCCCTTGTGCTTGGGCGCGGCCGGGTCCGTCCGGGCGAGCAGGATCCCGAAGTCGGCGGTGTGGGCGGAACTCGTCCACACCTTCTGGCCGTTGACCTTCCAGGAGCCGGACCCGTCCCCGGTCCGCTCGGCCCTGGTGCGCAGGGAGGCCAGGTCGGAGCCCGCGCCCGGCTCCGAGAAGAGCTGGCACCAGGTGACGTCCCCACGCAGGGTGGGCAGGAGGTGGGCGGCCTGCTGTCCGGCGGTGCCGTAGGCGAGCAGTGAGGGCACGACCCAGGTGGCGATGCCGAGGTCGGAGAGCCTGACCCCGGCCTCCTTCAGCTCCTGCTGGACGACGAGCTGTTCGACGGGCCCGGCGCCGAGCCCGTACGGCGGCGGGAGGTGGGGGGCCGCGTACCCGGTGGGCGCCAGCGCCCGCCGGGCGGCGGCCGGGTCGAGGCCCCGGGCGCCCTCGGCGGCGGCGCGGGCGGCCGCCCGGTGGGCCTCGGCGGCGGGCGGGAGTTCCAGGCGCAGTTCGCGCCGGGCGCCGGCCGCCGCGAGGCGTACGGCGCGGGCGCGGTGGCCGTCGCCGGGGCCGAGGAGCTGGCGGGCGACGAGGGAGCGGCGCAGGTAGAGGTGGGCGTCGTGCTCCCAGGTAAAGCCGATGCCGCCGAGGACCTGGATGCAGTCCTTGGCGCAGGAGTACGCGGCGTCCAGGGCGGTGGCGGCGGCGAGTGCGGCGACGAGCGAGCGCACCGCGGGGGTCTCGGCGGCGCTGTTCGCCGCGTCCCAGGCGAGCGCGCGGGCCTGTTCCAGGCGGACCAGCATGTCGGCGCACAGGTGCTTGACGCCCTGGAAGCGGCCGATGGGGCTGCCGAACTGCTCGCGCGTCTTCGCGTACTCGGCGGCCGTGTGGACCGCCCAGGCGGCGGTGCCGCAGGCGTCGACCGCGAAGAGGGTGCAGGCCAGGTCCTGGACGAGGGCGGCGTCCAGGTCCAGCAGCCGGCCGGGCGCGACGGTGACCGCCCGCGCGCGGACCTCGGCGGTGGGGCGGGTGGGGTCGGCGCCCTCGTGGGTGCGGACGTCCAGCGCGTCGGCGTCCACCGCGTACCAGCGGGTGCCGTGCGCGGTTTCGGCGGCGAGGAGGACGAGGTCGGCCTCGCCGGCGCCGAGTACGGGGGGCGCGACCCCGTCCAGGAGGTGTGCGCCGCCTTCGACGGGAACGGCGGTGAGGGTGCCGGGGCCGAGGGCGACGGCCCCGATGCGGCCGTCGAGCGGTGCGGCCCCCGCCCGGTCCAGGAGTACGGAGGCCAGCGCGCTCGGCAGGAAGGGCCCGGGCAGCGCCGCCCGGGCGGCCTCCTCCACGACGACGGCCAGGTCCAGCAGGGTCCCGCCCTCCAGATGGGGCACCGCCAGCCCCGATTCCACCAGGCCGTCCCAGTAGCCGGGCCGCGCCCCCGTCCGCGGCGGGGCGTCGAGCAGCTTGCGCACCTCCTCGGGCGGTACGGTCCGCGCCACCCAGCCGCGTACGGCCTCGGCCAACTCCCGCTGTTCCTGCGTGATTCCGATGCCCATGCGCGGCAGATTAGAACACGTTCCAATCTGACGGAAGGTCAGATGACGGTGTTCTTCGCACGGGTCGCCCGCCTCCCGGCCGGGGGCGGGCGGCCCGCTCAGCCGGCCGGCACGGCCTTGATGGCGGCGCGGGCGATCGCCTCGACCGTCGGCCGGCACTCGGCCGGATCGGCGTCCGCCCCGGTGGCGCTCCACACGGAGACCCTGAGGTTCCCGTCACGCACCACGAGTTCGCAGGGGGCGCTCCACAGCTTCTCGTCGCCGATCTTCGTGCCCGTCTGCGCCACCTCCTGCACGGCGGTGTCCGACGTCTGCCGCTCGGCGGCGAACCGCTTGCGCTGTTCCTCCGGCCCGTCGCGGCCGCCCTCGCCGTCGAGCTTCAGGGACCAGTCCACGATCACGCGGGTCTTCCCCCCGCCGAACCAGTAGCAGCGCACCGCGGTGGTGGGGCCGTATTCGCTGCGGATCGGCAGGGCGGTGTCCAGGGTCGGCGCCCGTTCCGCGCCGGGCGGTACCGGGAGTCCGGCGGCCGCGGCGTCGCAGCGGTCCAGCCGGGTGTGCACCGCCTCGCCCCACCAGCCGCCGGGCTGGCGCCCGGTCACCCACACGCCGGCACCGGCCGCCGCCAGCACGACGGCCGCCACCAGCGGAACGGCCACGCGCCCCACTCCCCGGCGCGGTCCGGAGGCCGGCGCGGTCCGGGTGGCGGGCGGCGCCTCTGCCTGCGGCGCCTCCGCCCGCGGCGCCTCTCCCGGTCGTACGGCGGCCGGCCGGGCGGCGGGCTCCGGATCCGGAGTCCGCGCCGGCCCGGGCCCGCGGTCCGGGATCCGGACCCGCCCGGGCTCCGGCTCGCGCGCCGGCTCGGGAGTGCGCTCCGGCTCCGGACGGCGTGCCGGCTCCCGATCGCGCTCCGGCTCCGGCTCCGGGACCAGCTCGGCGACCACCGTCACCGGGTCCGGCTCCGCCGCCCGCCGGGGATCGGCGCCCCCGCGCAGCAGGCGGTCGATGGCCGCTCCCTGGTCGGCGATCATCCGGTGCACCGCCGGCGGCCACGGCAGTCGGCCCGCCGGGACGACCGGCCCGAGCAGCGCGAACAGCTCGGCCGGGGCCGGCCGGGCGGCCGGTGCCTTGGCCAGGCACCGCTCCACGACCTCGCGCAGCCCCGCCGGGACCGCGTCCAGGTCGGGCTTTGCGTGCACCACGTCGTACAGGGTCTGGAGGGTGGAGGAGCCCGCGAAGGGGTTGCGGCCCGTGACGGCCAGGTACAGCACCGACCCGAGGGAGAACACGTCGCTGGCCGCCGTGAGTTCCCGCCCCTCGGCCTGCTCGGGCGACATGAACGGCGGCGAGCCGATCACCAGCCCGGTGTGCGTCAGCCGGGTGTCGACGCCGCTCTCGGCCGCCCGCGCGATGCCCAGGTCGATCACCCGGACGCCGTCCTCGGCGAGCAGCACGTTCTCGGGCTTCAGGTCCCGGTGGACCAGCCCCGCCCGGTGGATCTCCGCGAGCGCCGACGCCAGACCGGCCGCGAGACGGCGTACGGTCTCCTCGGGCAGCGCCCCCACCGCCTGGACGGCCGCCCCCAGCGAGGGCCCGGAGACGAACACCGAGGCCAGCCACGGGGTCCTCGCGTCCGCGTCGGCCTCCATCACCGCCGCCGTGTACGCCCCGGACACCTTCCGGGAGGCGGCGACCTCCCGCCGGAACCGGGCGCGGAAGCCCTCGTCGTCGGCGAACCGCGCGAGGACCTGTTTGACGGCGACCAGCCGCCCGTCCGGCGCGGCACCCAGCAGCACCCGGCCCATCCCGCCCTCGCCGAGCACGCCCAGCACCCGGTACGGCCCCACGTGCGCCGGACCCGACGGTCCTATCGGCTCCATACCCGTCCCCTCATCGCGGCATCACCGCCAGTGCGGCGCGGGCCGTCGCCTTCGCCTCCGTCTCGCAACTCTCGGCCGGATGCCGGTCGCCGCCCAGCTCCACCCGCACGACGAGGTTCCCGTCGCGGACGGCCAGTACGCAGGTCTCCCCCGTGGCCGGGGTGTCCCAGTAGGCGGCGTCACCCGCCCCCAGTCCGGTCTCGGGTCTCCCCTCGCCGAACTCCGCGCGCTGGCGCTCCGTCCCGTTGGCGAAGCCGCTCCCGCTGCGCTTGAGATCCCAGCCGACGGTCGCGTGCGGTCCCGGCGGCTGGTAGGTGCCGCCGCCGCTCACCTCGTACGGCGGCTCGTACCAGGAACAGGCGGCCTTGGCGTCGTTGTCCAGCTCCGTGTAGCGGTCCTCGTCCTGCCGGCGCTCCGCCTGCGGCAGCGGCAGCTGTCCCGCCACCTCCGCGCACACCGGCATCCGCGCGTACCGGTCGGGTACGGCCGGCCCCTTCGCCGACGGTGACACCGGTGACCACGGGCTCAGCAGGTACGCCCCGCCGCCGAGCACGGCCGCCCCCGCGGCGGCGAGCACCACCAGCCCGCCCGAACGGCGGCGCGGCCCGCCCGCGGCCGGACCCACCGCCTGCGTGAGCACGGCGGTCGGCGCGGCCGCGGACACCCGGTCCGGGCCCGCTCCGGGCCGCCGCCCGGGCTCCCCCGCCGTCACCGCCGTCCGCTCCGGGTCACCGCCGAGCAGCCGCTCGATGTCCGCCCGTTGTGCGGCGATCAGCCGGTGCACGGCGGGCGGCCAGCCGCCGGGCACCGCCGGAACCGGCCCCAGCAGCTCCAGCAGCTGCTCCGGGACCGGGCGGGCGGCCGGCTCCTTGGCCAGGCACCACTCGACCACCGGGCGCAGCCCCGGCGGCAGCCCCGCCAGGTCGGGCTCCGCGTGGACCAGGTTGAACAGGGTTTGGAGGGTGGACGCCCCCGCGAAGGGGCTCCGGCCGGTGGCGGCCAGCGCGAGCACCGAGCCGAGCGCGAACACGTCGGCGGCCGGGCCCAGTTCGCGGCCTTCGGCCTGTTCGGGCGCCATGAAGGCGGGCGAGCCGACGACCAGTCCGGTCTGCGTCAGCTCAGCGCCGTCCGCGCCCTCCGCGGCCCGTGCGATGCCGAAGTCGATGACCCGGACGCCGTCCTCGGACAGCAGCACGTTGTCCGGCTTCAGGTCGCGGTGGACCAGCCCCGCGCGGTGGATCTCGGCGAGCCCCCGCACCAGCCCGGCCGCGAGGCGGCGCACGGTCTGCTCGGGCAGCGGCCCGCCGGCCTCCACCGCCGCGCCCAGCGACGGCCCGGGCACGAACACCGAGGCCAGCCAAGGGGTTTCCGCCTCGGCGTCGGCTTCCATCACCGCCGCGGTGTACGCGCCGGACACCCTCCGGGAGGCGGCGACCTCCCGCCGGAACCGGGCGCGGAAGCCCTCGTCGTCGGCGAACCGGGCGTGCACCTGCTTGACGGCGACCAGCCGCCCGTCGGGCGCGGCGCCCAGCAGCACCCGGCCCATCCCGCCGCGGCCGAGCTCGGCGAGCAGCCGGTACGGGCCCGCCGCCCGCGGGTCGCTCTCCCTGAGCTGCCTCATGGCCGCGCCATCACCGCCAGCGCGCTGCGGCCCGCGTCCCGGGCGACGGTCTCACACGAACCGGCGGGGTAGCGGTTGCCCTTCACCTGGACGTAGACCGTCTGGTTGACGTCGCGCAGGTACAGGACGCAGCCGGGGTCCTTGTCGTCGTCCGGCGGCAGCCACATCCCCTCCTCGGCGAATCCCAGGCCGAGGTCGCGCCGGATCCTGCCGCGGATGTACAAGTCTTCGTGCTCCTTCTTCGCCTGCTGGGCTCCGGTGCCGACCCCCGGCTCCGTGACGTACAGGCCCCACGAGACGTAGATCTCGTCGCCGTAGCGGCTGTGCCAGACGCACAGGTGGGACGGGCCGCCCCAGCCGTAGTTCTCGCTCTTGGTGAAGCCGTACCCCTGCGGGGCGTCGAAGTCGGCGGGCACCGTCACCTTGCCCGCGACGTCGGAGCACGAGAACGGCTGGGGCACGTACTTGTCGGCCACCTGGGACAGGGGCGTGGTGCCGGGCGTCGGCACGGTCTCCGGTACGACGGTGTAGTAGACGTCCTCGACGAAGGGCCGCCCGACCGTCAGTCCGGCGGCGGCGCAGGCCGTCAGCACACCGGCGCCGACCAGCAGCCGCGTACGCCGGCTCCACCGGCGCCGCGGCCGTACGGTCCGGCCGGCCGCCCCCGCGGCGGCGGCCGCCACGGGCTCCGGCCCGGGGGCCTGCGCGAGGAGCGCCTCGACCTGCGCCTTCTGCGCGGCGATGAGCGCGTTCACCGGCTCCGGCCACGGCCGGGCCGCCGGCGCGAGCGCGCCCACCATGGTGAGCAGCTCGCGCGGGGTCGGCCGGGCGGCCGGATCCTTGGCCAGGCAGGGGGTGATGATCCCGCGCAGCGCGGGCGGCACTCCGTCCAGGTCGGGTTCGGCGTACACCACGTCGTGCAGCAGCCTCGGGACGGAGTCCGCGGCGAAGGGCGGCCTCCCGGTGCAGGCCATGACCAGGGTGGCGCCGAGGGAGAACACGTCGCCGGCGGCGGTCGGTTCCCCGCCGGTGATCTGCTCGGGCGACATGAAGGCCGGCGAGCCGATCAGGGCGCCGGTGTGGGTGATCCTGGTCTGGTCCCCGGCGGCGCGCACGATGCCGAAGTCGATGACGCGTACGCCGTCCTCGGCGAGCAGCACGTTCGACGGCTTGAGGTCACGGTGGATCAGCCCCGTGCGGTGTACGTCGGCCAGGGCGTGGGCCAGCCCGGCCGCCAGTCGGCGCACCGGTTCCTCCGCCAGCGGACCGGCCGCCTCCAGGGCCTGCGCCAGCGAGGGACCGAGCACGAACTGCGAGGCCAGCCACGGTGTCGGGGCGTCGGGGTCGGCGTCCACGACCGGCGCCGTGTAGGCACCCGACACCTTCCGGGAGGCGGCGACCTCGCGCCGGAACCGCGCCCGGAAACCGTCGTCCTCCGCCAGTTCGGCGTGCACCTGCTTGACCGCGACCAGGCGGCCCTCCGGCGCGACGGCCAGCACGACCCGGCCCATCCCGCCCTGCCCGAGCACACCGACGGCCCGGAACGGCCCCGTCCCCGCCGACCCGCCCGGCCCTAAACCCTGCATGCGGCCCCCGCCCTCCCCGGTACGGGAGGGGATCATACAGATCCCTCGACTCCCGCCGCCGGTACGGGCACCGCATACCGGCCCGCCAGCACGGCCACCGCCCCGGCCACGGCCGCCCGCAGCTCCGGCGGACCCAGCACCTCCGCCTCCGCGCCCAGCCGGAGCAGGTCCCCCACCGCGACGTTCAGGGACTCCACCGGCAGCTCCACCTCCGCCCAGCCGTCCGCGTCCGGCGGCCCGGCCCCCTCCAGGGCCCGCACCCCCGGTGCCCCGAACTGCACGGGCAGCAGCCGCTGCGCGCGCGGCGAGAGCCGCAGCCGCGCCACGCCCTGGCGCAGCGCGGCCTCCAGACGCCGGGAGGACTCCGCCCAGTAGGCCGCCAGCCCGAACCCGACCGGCCGCTCGAAGCCCTCCCCGGTCTCCCGCACCGCCAGCAGCCGCGACACCCGGTAGGTGCGTACGCCGCCCTCGGCCG
The DNA here is from genome assembly GCF_040651895.1 of Streptomyces sp. NPDC048352. NCBI lineage: Bacteria > Bacillati > Actinomycetota > Actinomycetes > Kitasatosporales > Streptomycetaceae > Streptomyces > Streptomyces sp. NPDC048352. The sequence continues at coordinate 19,378 of NZ_JBEZKZ010000028.1, read as the reverse complement.
GCGCCGCCACCAGGTACCAGATGCCGCCCTTGAGGACGAGGCCCAGCGGGTGCAGCTCCCGCCGGCGCAGCTCCCCCGACCAGCGCCGGTACTCCGCCTCCACCACGCGCTGCTCCCACACCGCCCGCGCGGCCGCCGCCAGGTGGGGGACCGGGTCGGCGTCCCGGAACCAGGCGGGCGCGTCCAGGTGGAAGCGGTCCTGCACGCGCCGGGCCCGGTCCGCCGGCCCGGCCGGCAGCGCCGCCTGGAGCTTCAGCTGCGCGGTGGCCAGCACCGCCCCCAGCCCCAGCTCCCGCGCCGGTCCCGGCGCCCCGGCCAGGAACAGCGAGCCCGCCTCGGCGTCGGTGAGTCCGGTCAGCCGCGTGCGGTAGCCCTCCATCAGCCGGTAGCCGCCCGCGGGCCCCCGGTCGGCGACGACGGGCACGCCGGACGCGCCGAGCGCCTCGACGTCCCGGTAGACGGTGCGGACGGACACCTCCAGCTCCGCCGCCAGCTCGGGGGCGGTCATCCGGCCGCGGTTCTGGAGCAGCAGGAGCAGGGACAGAAGCCGGTCGGCGCGCATGGGGCCCATTGTCGGCCGGGCGGGACCGTACCTGACAGGGGGTGTCAGGTATGCCGCCCAGGCTGGTCGCAGCGCGGGGCCGGAACCCGCGCCGCCCGTCGAAAGGACCCGCCCATGCCCCCGCGCACCGCCACCGGCCACTTCACCTTCACCCGCTGGGAGGAGGACCCGGCCGGCCCGGCCGACGTGCTGCCGAGGCTCGCCCGGGCCTCGGTGGCCAACACCTTCTCCGGCGGCATCGAGGCCGCGGGCACCACCTGCGCGTACACGATCGCGTACCTGACGGCGACGACCGGCACCTACACCGGCATCGAGCTGCTCACCGGAAGCCTCGACGGCCGCGAGGGCGGCTTCGCCGTCGAGCAACGCGGCACGTTCCACGAGGACGGCACCACGCGCTGCTCCTTCGAGGTCGTCCCCGGATCCGGCACGGGCGAGCTGGCCGGCCTGCGCGGCACCGGCAGCTTCCTCGCCCGGCACGGCGAACCGTCCGTCCCCTACACCTTCGCCTACGAGCTGGACCGCTGACCCGCCGCCGGGGCGGACCCCGGCCATGGTGCCCTACCGGCCGGTAGGGCACCATGGGCGGCCAAGCCGCACCCGCTCACCGCCGGAGGAACACCCATGGCCGCCGCCGCTCCCAAGCCGGAGACCCTCGCCGCTTTCGAGGCCGCCAAGGGGTTCATGCCCGTGCGCGAGGGCCTCGCCCTGTACGCGGCGGCCGCCGGGGCCGCGGCCCTCGGGCTGCCGCTGCTGGAGGTCGGCACGTACTGCGGGCGCTCCACGATCCTGCTGGCCGACGCGGCCCGCGAGGCGGGGGTCCCCGCGATCACCGTCGACCACCACCGCGGCAGCGAGGAGCAGCAGCCCGGGTGGGAGTACCACGACCCGACGGTGGTGGACCCGGAGATCGGTCTGATGGACACCCTGCCGACCTTCCGCCGCACCCTGCACCGGGCCGGTCTCGAGGACCACGTGATCGCCGTCGTCGGCCGCTCGCCGCAGGTCGCCGCGGCCTGGGGCGGGAAGCTGGGCTTCGTCTTCATCGACGGCGGCCACACCGACGAGCACGCCACGGGCGACTACGAGGGCTGGGCCCCGCACGTCGCGCCGGGCGGCACGCTCGTCATCCACGACGTGTTCCCCGACCCGGCGGACGGCGGCCAGGCCCCGTACCGGATCTACCTCCGCGCCCTGGCCTCCGGCGCCTTCGAGGAGGTGTCGGCAACGGACTCCCTGCGCGTCCTGCGCCGCACGGCCGAGGGCGTCTGAGGGCGGTCCGGGCTCCGGTCCGACAGAACGACCATCACACCACGCCCTCGGATGGCGGATGGTCCGTACGGGGCCGGGGCGGGCGTTCTAGCATCGCGAGGTGCGCTACGACGACAGCCCCCCGCTTCCCGAGTCCCGATCCTCGATCAGCCCGGACCGGCCCTGGTTCGCGCGCCGGCCCGCCCTGACGGTGGCGCTGGCCGCGCTCGCCCCGGCCTGCCTGGCGGGCTGGGTGCTGACCCAGGTCCTGACCGGCCCGGGACCCGACGGGCGGCAGCCCGCGGGCATGCCGCTCACGGCCTCGCGCCCGGCGGCGGCGTCGGACGCGAAGTCCAGCGCCACCCCGGGCACCGGCCCGAGCGCCACCCCCGGCCCCGCCGCGGCGGGTACCGGTGCCCCGTCGGCCGCCCCGGCCAAGGGGCCGCTCGCCGGGCGGACCGTCGTCATCGACCCCGGCCACAACACGGGCAACTTCCAGCACGCCTCCGAGATCAACAAGCAGGTGGACATCGGCACCAACCGCAAGGAGTGCGACACCACCGGCACCACCACCAACTCCGGTTACATGGAGGCGGAGTTCTCCCTCGACGTCTCCCGCCGGACGCGCGCCCTGCTGGAAGCCAAGGGCGTCAAGGTGGTCTTCACCCACGAGGCCGACCGCCCGTGGGGTCCCTGCATCGACGAGCGGGCCCGGATCGGCAACGAGGCCGCGGCCGACGCCGTCGTCTCCGTGCACGCCGACGGCGCCTCCGCCGGCAACCGCGGCTTCCACGTCATCCTCCCAGCCCGGGTCAAGAGCGGTGCGGCGGACACCGCGCGGATCGTCGGGCCCTCCCGCGACCTCGGCGAGCGCATCGCCCGCAACTTCGGCCGCACCACCGGATCCGACCCCGCCAACTACCTCGGCAGCGGTACCGGATTGGTGGTCCGCGACGATCTGGGCGGACTCAATCTCTCGACCCGGCCCAAGGTGTTCCTCGAATGCGGCAACATGCGTGACGACAAGGACGCGGCGCAGCTGATGAATCCGGAGTGGCGGCAGAAGGCGGCCCAGGGCATCGCGGACGGCATCGTGGGCTTCCTGGGCGGGTAGTTCACGGGGAGTCGTCCAGGGGCGGCCCGCCGCCCCGATCCTCTCGGCCGCGTGAACCTCCGTACCATGGGGGCGCCCGCTCCGCCCCAGCCAAGACCGAGAAGGACACCCCAAGACGTGAACATCCGCTCCCTCACTCGAGGTGACGGCGTGGTGATCGGAGCAGCGGTACTGCTGTTCATCGCCTCGTTCCTCGACTTCTACTCCGCCACCGGCCTGGACCTCCCGAGTGCGTGGGACACCGACGTCTACGGGCTGGCCCTGCCGACGGTCTTCCTGACCGGCTTCATCGCCGCCGGCCTGCTGATCGCGGCCCGTTTCCAGCCCGAGGGCCGCAAGCTCGGCGGCCTGACCCTGACGGCGTGGGGCACCGTACTGGCCGTGGCGGCGGCCTGGGCCGCGCTGTGGTCGCTGATCACCAGCCCGGCCAGGGCCGACCTGGGCGCCGGCTGCATCATCGCCTTCCTCGCCAACCTGGCCCTGGCGGGCGTGGCCATCGCCGGTCCGAAGATCCCCGCGCTGGCCGGGCCGCTCGTGCCCGAGCCGCGTCCCGCCGCCCCCCAGCCGTACGGCGCCCAGCCCGGCAGCGGGTACGGGTACCCGGGCGGGCAGCAGCCGCAGGGCTACGGGGGCAACCCGCAGCCGGTTCCGCCCTACGGCGGCACGCCGGCGCCCGGCCCGCAGGACGCGGCGGCCGCCCCGGCGGCGGACTTCACTCCGTTCTGGTTCGCGGTTCCGGTGGCCCGGCCCCTCTACGGCGAGGACGGCTCCCCCGTCCCGGTCGCCGAACTGACCCCGGGCACGTGGTACCTGGCGGTCGACCAGCGCGGCCCGTCGGCCCTGGTGGCGCAGACCCAGGACGGCCGGCGCGGCGTCCTCAACGACACCTCCGGGATCCAGCGCGGCTGACCGCCCGCCCCGTCACGGCCCCCCGCCCGCCCGGGCGGGGGGCCGTCGCGCACTTCCCGGCGGGACGCGCGTGCCCTACAGTCGCCTTCCGCTACCTGACGCACCGTCAGATCCGGCTTCGCGGAGGGGACCGTCCATGCGCCTGGGACTCGCACTCGGCTACTGGGGGCGCGGGCCCGCCCCCGCCCACCTCGACCTCGCCACCGAGGCCGAGCGCCTCGGCTACGACTCGGTGTGGACCGCCGAGGCCTGGGGCTCCGACGCCTTCACCCCGCTGACCTGGATCGCCGCCCACACCTCCCGCATCCGGCTCGGCACCGCCATCGCCCAGATGGCCGCCCGGACCCCCACCGCCACCGCCATGCACGCCCTCACCCTCGACCACCTCTCCGGCGGCCGCATGATGCTGGGCCTCGGCCTGTCCGGGCCGCAGGTGGTGGAGGGCTGGTACGGCCGCCCCTTCCCCGCGAGCCCGCTCACCGCGACCCGGGAGTACGTGGACGTCGTCCGCCAGGTGCTGCGCCGCGAGGCCCCGGTCACCCTGGACGGCCGCTTCCACAGCCACCCCTACCGCGGGCAGGACGGCACCGGCACCGGCCGACCCCTCAAGCCCATCACCCACCCGCTGCGCGCGGACCTCCCGCTGCTCCTGGGCGCGGAGGGCCCGAAGAACATCGCCCAGACCACCCGCATCGCGGACGGCTGGCTCCCCCTGTACTGGTCGCCCACCCGCACCGACGTCTACCAGGCCTCGCTGACGGACCTCCCCGACGGGTTCATGATCGCCCCGATGGCCCGGGCCCAGGTCTGCGACGACGTCACCGAAGGGCTGCTCCCGGTCAAGGCGATGCTCGGCTTCTACATCGGCGGCATGGGCCACGCGGCCCGCAACTTCCACGCCGACCTGATGGCCCGCATGGGCTACGAGGCCGAAGCCCGGCGCATCCAGGAACTGTTCCTGGCCGGGCGCAGGCAGGAGGCGGTGCTCGCCGTCCCCGACGCGTTCGCCGACGAGATCTCCCTCGTGGGCCCCCGGGAGCGGATCGCGGAACGGCTGGAACTGTGGCGCAAGGGCCCCGTCACCGACCTGCTCGTCACGGCCCCGGACCCCCGCACCCTGCGGGTGCTGGCAGAGCTCAACTGCTGAGGCCGGGCACCACGTCGAGGAGTTCGCGCAGGTCCAGCGGCATCACGGCGATCTCCATCGTCCCTGCGCCTTCAAGGGCGCAGGCCACGATCCGCGAGCCCGGGTTGATGGAGATCCCCTCCCGGACGGAGGGGGCCCGTACGGCGGTGGCCCGGGCGCCCGCCAGGGGCACCGCCGGGCCCCGCCCGGGCTGCCAGCGGGCCGCGCCCTGGTCCGCGTACACCCGGCCCGGGCGCCAGCGGCCCTCACCGGCCGGGATCCGGGCCATGCCCGGGATCCCGGCGGGGGTGCCGGCGGCGAGGCGCTGCCGGTGCCTGCGCCGCAGCAGCCACCCCAGGCCGGCCGCCGCGAGGGCGCACAGCAGGAACTCGATCACACCGGCCATTCAAGCAGGCGGGTCTCAGCCGGTCAGCTGCGAGGTGCTCGGCACCCTGTCCGTCACCACGGCGCCCGAGCTCTTGCCCGCGTCCTTGACGCCGTTGATGACGCTGTCGAAGGCGTCGATGTCGGCGTCGCCCGCGTCGCCCTTGCGGAGCTTGCCGGCCAGGCCCTTGAGGGAGTCGATGCCGGCGGTCAGCGGGCCCATCGCCTTCGACAGCAGCGGGTCGCCCTTGGCGTTGTCGGCGGCCGCCTTCAGCCGGTTGTACGCGAAGGCCCCGGCCAGACCCGCCTTGATCAGCGCGAAGGTACGCCCCTTGGCGCCCTTCTTGAACTTGCCCTCGCGGTACGGCTTGATGATCCACTGGTACGTCGCCCCGGCCGCGAGACCGGCGTTGGCGACGAACCGCGTCTTGGCGAACTTCTGCTTCTCGGCGGAGGTGCTCGGCGAGGGGGCCGCGGCGGCCAGCTCGTCGGCCTCGGCCGCGTCCGGCTCCGCCACGGCGAGGACGGCCAGCTCCGTGGCGGCGGCCGAGGAGACCTCATCGCGCCGGCCACGGTCGCCGCCGTTGCCGCACGCGGCGGCACCGGCCAGCAGCGCGGTGGACAGCACCACCGCCGTGAGGGCTCGACGGAAACGGACGCTTGCGGGTACGGGCACGGTTGCCTCCGGGGGGCTGAGGTGTCCCCCGCAGCCTCACCCCGGGCTCCGGCCCCCACCACCCGGGGGACCCGTTCGGGGGTCCCCCGCACGGAACTCAGCGGCAGCAGTCCGGTTCCAGGCCCGCGGGCAGGGCCAGCCCGCCGAAGACCTCCCCGGTGGCCTCGTCCCCGCCCAGCGCCGCCACCGCGAGCAGCAGCGAACCCGCCGTCCAGGTCGTCTGCTCCACCGGCCACACCGCCCGGTCCTGGAAGACGTAACCCGTCCAGTACATGCCGTTCTCGGCGCGCAGGTGCCCGATCGAGCGCAGGACCTCCAGCGCCCGGTCCGACTCCCCCATCACCCACAGGGTCAGCGCCAGCTCGCAGGACTCCCCGCCCGTCACCCACGGGTTCGGCAGCACGCACCGCACCCCCAGGTCCGGGACGACGAACTCCTCCCAGCGCCGCTCGATGCGCGCCTTCGCCTCCGGTCCGGACAGCGCCCCGCCCAGCACCGGGTAGTACCAGTCCATCGAATAGCGGTCCTTGTCCAGGAACCGCTCCGGGTGGCGGCGTATCGCGTGCCCGAGTGCGCCCGTGGCCAGCTCCCAGTCCGGCTGCGGGTCACCGCGGTGGTCCGCGATGGCCAGCGCGCAGCGCAGCGCCTGGTGGATGGAGGAGGAACCGGTCAGCAGGGCGTCGGTGACGGCGGTGCCGTCCGCCTCCCGCTTCCAGCCGATCTCGCCGCCCGGCTGCTGGAGGGCGAGGACGAACTCGACGGCCGCCACGACCGACGGCCACATGCGGTCCAGGAAGGTGTCGTCACCGGTGGCCAGGTAGTGGTGCCAGACACCGACGGCTATGTACGCGACGAAGTTGGTCTCCCGGCCCGGGTCCTGCGGCGCGCCGGTGTCCACCCCGTCCGCCCGGTCCGCGTACGCCGCGTACCAGGAGCCGTCCGGGTTCTGGTGCCGGGCCAGCCAGGTGTAGGCGCGCTCGGCCGCCTCGTGCTCGCCCGCCGTGTCCAGGGCCATGGCGGCCTCGGTGTGGTCCCACGGGTCGAGGTGGTGGCCGCGGAACCACGGTATGGCCCCGTCCGCGCGCTGCACGGCGAGGATCCCCTCCACCGTCTGCGCCGCCTGCTCGGCGGACAGCACCCCGTCCAGGACGAGGTGCTCGGGTACGGTGCGCCCCGGCGAGCTCACTGGGCGGAGCCGGCGGCGCCGACGGGCAGGTGGGGCTTGGTCGCGTACGCCACGAAGCTCTTGCCGATGAGCGGGTTGAGGGCCTGCTCGGCGAGGCGGGTCGCCAGCGGCTTCTTCATGATGTCCCAGACCAGCAGCTTGTGGTACGCCTTGACGGGCAGCGCCTTGTCGTTGTCCACGCCGAAGGCGCACTTGAGCCACCAGTACGGGGAGTGCAGGCCGTGCGCGTGGTGGGTGCCGTACGGCTTGAGGCCCGCGGCCTCCATCTTCGCGAGCAGCTCGTCCGCCCGGTAGATGCGGATGTGGCCGCCCTCGACCTCGTGGTAGGCGTCGGACAGCGCCCAGCAGATCTTCTCCGGGCCGTAGCGCGGCACGGTGACCGCGATGCGGCCGCCCGGCTTGAGCACGCGGACCATTTCGGCGAGCACGCCCTTGTCGTCGGGGATGTGCTCCATCACCTCGGAGATGATGACGACGTCGAAGGACTCGTCCGGGAAGGGCAGGGCGAGGGCGTCGCCCTCCATGGCGGTGGCGGTGGCGCCCGCCGGGGCCTCACCGGCCTCCTTCATGGCGGCGAACCACTTGGCGACCTCGCGGATCTCCTCGCCGTTGCGGTCGACGGCGACGACCTGGGCGCCGCGCCGGTAGCACTCGAAGGCGTGCCGGCCTGCGCCGCACCCCAGATCGAGCACTCGGTCGCCTGCGGCGAGCGGGAACCGGGAGAAATCGACGGTCAGCACGGGGTCCTGCCTTCGCGGTCACGGGGGTGAAGGGTGGTGCGGATGCACTGCGGTGGGGCTCGGTGGTGCGCTGGGCGGCGCGCTCAGCGGGTACGGGCGGCGGCGGCCTGCGCGATGGCGGCTCTGTAGTGCGCGGCGGTGCCCTCGGCGGCCTTGGCCCACGTGAACCGGGTCAGGACCCGCTCCCGTCCGGCGGCCCCGAGGCGGGCGCGCAGCTCGGCGTCGCCCAGCAGCCGGCCCAGCGCGCCGGCCAGCGCCCCCGCGTCGCCGGGCGGCACGGCCAGGCAGGTCTCCCCGTCGGGGCCGGACACCTCGGGGATGGCCCCGCCGGTGGTGGCGACCAGCGGCGTGCCGGTGGCCATGGCCTCGGCCGCCGGGAGCGAGAAGCCCTCGTAGAGGGAGGGGACGCAGGCGACCTGGGCGCTGCGCACGAGGTCCACGAGTTCGGCGTCGGTGATGCCCTTGACGAACCGCACCGCGTCCTGGAGCCCGTACGTCTCGATCGCGCGGGCGACCGGCCCGCTCTCGGCGCGCTTGCCGACGACGACGAGGTGGGCGTCGGGCTGCTCGGTGCGCAGCTTGGCGAGGGCCTCGACGAGGTGGACGAGCCCCTTGAGCGGGACGTCGGCGCTGGAGGTGGTCACGATCCGCCCGGGGACTTCCGTGACGGAGGGGTCCGGAGACCACAGGTCGGTGTCCGCGCCGATGTGCACGACGTGGATGCGGTCGTCGCGCACGCCGAGGTGCTCGGCGATCTCCTGCTGGGAGGAGCCCGAGACGGTCAGCACCGAGGGCAGCCGGCGGGCCACCCGGCCCTGCATGCGCGTGAACGCGTACCAGCGCCGGACGGAGGCGCGCTTCTTGCGGTCCTTGGCGGCGGCGAGGTCGAGCTTGCGGTCGACGGTGATGGGGTGGTGGACGGTGGTGACCAGGGGCGCGCCGAGGTCGCCCAGCAGTCCGTAGCCGAGCGTCTGGTTGTCGTGGATGACGTCGAACTCGCCCGCACGGGCCCGCAGGTGGCGCCGGGCGCGCAGCGAGAAGGTCAGCGGCTCGGGGAACCCGCCGGTCCACATGGTGGCGACCTCGAGGGCGTCGATCCAGTCCCGGTACTCGCCGCGCTTGGGCGTGCGGAAGGGGTCGGGGCTGCGGTACAGGTCCAGGCTCGGCAGCTCGGTGAGCGTGGCACCGGTGTCCAGCACCGGATAGGGCTGCGCGCCGATGACCTCGACGGAGTGCCCGAGCTTGACGAGCTCCCGGGAGAGGTGGCGGACGTAGACGCCCTGGCCGCCGCAGAACGGGTTCCCCTTATAGGTGAGGAGTGCGATGCGCAACGGGCGGTCGCCGTCGGTGGCGGACCCTGCGAAAGGGCTCGTCACCATGGCCTCTGCGGTCACTCTCGGCCCCCTTCTCCCTGCACTTTCGCCGGAGCGTAACCGCTCGGATAATGTAGAACAAGTTTCAGAGTTGATCCCCTGAAGACCATTGAATCTACCGGCCGGAAACCACACCGTAAGAGGCGGAGCAGGTGATTCGCGCCACGGCTCGGGCGCCTGACATGCTGACCCGCGGACCATCCCGGAATCAGCCGCCGCAACGACACGGAACGCCAGGAACGGGACACATGACAGCGGAAGCGAAGGCCGTGACGCCTCCCCTGACGGAACGCCAGGAGGCGCGCCGGCGCCGCATCCTGCACGCGAGCGCGCAGCTGGCCAGCCGGGGCGGCTTCGACGCCGTGCAGATGCGGGAGGTCGCGGAGTCGTCGAACGTCGCGCTGGGCACCCTCTACCGCTACTTCCCGTCCAAGGTGCACCTGCTCGTCGCCACCATGCAGGACCAGCTCCAGCACATGCACACCACCCTGCGCAAGCGCCCCCCGGCGGGCGAGGAGCCGGCGGCCCGCGTCGCGGAGACCCTGATGCGCGCCTTCCGCGCCCTCCAGCGGGAACCGCACCTCGCGGACGCGATGGTGCGCGCCCTGACCTTCGCGGACCGGAGCGTCTCGCCCGAGGTGGACACGGTCTCGCGGCTGACGACGGCCATCATCCTGGACGCCATGGGCCTCGACGCCCCGCCGACGGCGGAACAGCTCTCTGCGGTCCGGGTCATCGAGCACACCTGGCACTCGGCCCTGATCACCTGGCTCTCGGGCCGCGCGTCGATCGCCCAGGTGAAGATCGACATCGAGACGGTGTGCCGGCTGATCGACCTGACGGGGGCGGGGGCTTCGGCGGGGGCGGCTGCGGCGCGGAAGGCCTGATTGTGGCGTAGGGGTGGGGGTGCGGGTACGGGGTCTCCCGGGACCGGATCAGGGAGGGTTTGGGGGCTTCCCGTCAGTCCCATCGTCATTCCGCGTCGGGCCGGCCCGTCAAGGGCGCTCCTTCGTCGCGTCGCTTCGCGATCGCCTTCGGCGACCCTTGACCGACCGTCCCGCCCCGGAAAGCCGAAAGACTGCCGGGAAACCCCCAAAAGAACGGTCACCAGGGACAGGTCCGAGGGGCGGGTCTCTCAGGGACGAGGCGAGGGGCCAGGGCCATGGCCCGCCGGGCATCCGGGCCCCATATCCGCGTCCAGGACCGGGGGCCCGGCCCCACCCGCACCGAACGGCGACCAGAGCAGCGCGGGAAGCTGATGGGCGCGACAGATCGCTACGCACTTCTCATTGCTTGGCGTCCGGCGGCCGTCTGGGGCTGGTACCTGCACCAAATGTTGATCAGGAGCCCATCCGGCAGCAGTAGGCGGGTCAGATCACGGCACTCTCACCGGCGTGGACAGCGCGCAGGGAGCGCTGGACGGTCTCCAGCTTCTCGCCGACCGGGGCGGCGTAGTCGATGGCGGCGCGAGCGGCTTCCTCCCCGAGGGTGCGGCTGATCACCCAGGTAGCGAGGTACTGGGAGGCCAGGCAGCCGCCGGCGGTGGCGATGTTCCCCTCGGCGTGGAAGGGGGCGTCCAGCACGGTGACGCCGCAGGCCTCGACGAAGGGCCGGCTCGTCATGTCCGTGCAGGCGGGCATGTCACCCAGCAAGCCGAGCCGCGCGAGCACGAGCGCGCCGGAGCACTGCGAACCGATCAGCTGGCGCGAAGGGTCGAGCGGCAGCATGGACAGGAGCCGGTCGTCGGCGACCACGTCACGCGTCTTCACCCCACTGCCGATCAGCACGACATCCGCCTCGGTCACGAAATCCATCGACCGCTGCCCGGTCACCTCGACGCCGTTCATCGACGTGACCACCGGGGTAGGCGTCGTGATGAAGGCCTCCAGACCGGACCGGTTGATCAGTGCTGAGGCGATGAAGCTGTCGAGTTCGTTGAACCCGTCGAAAGTGACCACGGCTACCTGCATCACAACTCCCTGAGTAGTCAGGCGTCGAGTCTGTCAGGCCCATCACCCCCCGCACGCGGGCCAATTGGCGGCTGGTGGCCTGCGCAGCCCGCCGGACGGTCTCCTGGTCAACCTCTGGTGCGGTTATCAGCCCCAGACACGGGCCCGGATCCGGGAAGGGGTCATGACCCCTGGCCCCTCGCCTCGTCCCTGAGGGACCCGCTCCTGCCTGTCCTCCCTGGTGACCGTTCTTTCGGGGGCTTCCCGGCAGTCTTTCGGCTTTCCGGGGCGGGACGGGCTGTCAAGGGTGGCCGAAGGCCATCGCGAAGCGACGCGACGAAGGAGCGCCCTTGACAGGCCGGCACGACACGGAACGACGATGGGACTGACGGGAAACCCCCGAACCAGCCCTGACACCGCCCCACCGAAACCCCGCTCCCCCACCCCGCCCCCCACCCCACCCCACCCCTCACTCCTCCGGCGGAAACACCGCCTCCCCCGACGGGGACAGGGTGATGAGGATGGCCTCCACCGGGCAGCCCTCCGCCGCCGTCAGCGTGGGTTCGTTGGCGTCCGTGACCGGGGAGCGGGGGTGGGACTGACGGGCCGAGTCGAGGGTGAAGGCGTCCGGGGCGTGGTTCACGCACATGCCCGCTCCGATGCAGACCCCCCGGTCGACCTCGACCTGCCAGCGGTCCCCCATCACGCACCCGCCGGGAGGTGGATCATCTTGTGCTCCAGGTATTCGCTCAGCCCCTCCGGGCCGAACTCCCGCCCCACGCCGCTGTTCTTGTAGCCGCCGAACGGCCCCAGCATGTCCAGGCTGAAGGTGTTCACGTTGAAGGTGCCCGTGCGCACCCGGCGCGCGAAGTCGATGCCGTGCTCGACGTCGGCCGTCCAGACGCTGCCGCTCAGGCCGAAGTCCGAGTCGTTGGCCACCCGCACCGCCTCCTCCTCGTCCCCGTAGGGGATCAGGCACACCACGGGGCCGAAGATCTCCTCGCGGGCGATCCGCATCGAGTTGTCGACGTCGCCGAAGAGGGTGGGTTCCACGTACCAGCCCCGTTCCAGGCCGGCCGGGCGGCCGCCGCCCGCCAGGATCTTGGCCCCCTCTTCCTGGCCGATCCGGATGTAGTCCAGGGAGCGCCGCTGCTGGCGCTCGGCGACGAGCGGGCCGAGCTGCGTCGCGGGGTCGAGGGGGTCTCCGACGACCAGGGCGCCGGCCGCCGCCGCGAGGGCTTCGGCCACCTCCGCGTACCGGCTGCGCGGGGCGAGGATGCGGGTCTGGGCGACGCAGGCCTGACCGTTGTTCATCCAGGCGGCCGGGACGATCCCGGCGACGGTGCTCTCCACGTCGGCGTCGGGCAGGATCACGGCGGCGGACTTGCCGCCGAGTTCGAGGGTGACCCGGGTCAGGTTGCGCGCGGCGACCTCCATGACGCGCTTGCCGGCGGCGACGGAGCCGGTGAAGGCGACCTTGTCGACGCCCGGGTGTCCGACCAGGTACTCGCTGACCTCGCGGTCGGCGGGCAGGACCGAGAGCACGCCCTCCGGCAGCCCGGCCTCCCGTGCGATGTCGGCCAGGATGAAGGAGTCCAGGGGGGCTTCGGGGGACGGCTTGAGGATGACCGCGGAGCCGGTGAGCAGCGCGGGCGCGAGCTTCGCCGCCGCGACGAACTGGGGGACGTTCCACGGGATGACGGCGGCGACGACCCCGACCGGTTCGCGGCGCACGAGGATCGGGCCGAGCGCGCCCTGACGGCGCTCCTCGTAGGGGTATGCGGCGGCGACCTTGATGGCGGAGTCGTAGACCATCATCGCGCCGAGGGCCTGGGCGAGGATGCTCCAGGAGTACGGGGAGCCGTTCTGGGAGCTGATGGAGCGGGCGATCTCCTCGTGCCGGACGGCGATGGCGTCCTTGATCCGGGAGACGACGGCGGTCCGCTCCTCCAGCGACAGGCGCGGCCAGGGGCCCTCGTCGAAGGCCTTGCGGGCGGCGGCCACGGCGCGGTCCACATCGGCCTCGGAGGCGTGCGGGACGCTGCCGATGACCTGCTCGGTGTGGGGGGAGACGACCCGGATGGTGCCGGTGCCCAGCGGATCCGTCCATTCCCCGCCGATGAACAGTTGGGCGTGTTCCACGAGCTCGGTCATGTCCGATGCCTCCAGGGGCTGCGCACGATCTCACCGATGTCGCAGAACTGATACCAGTTCTAGTTCGAGGAGTCCACGGTCCGCACACGGCCGGGCGCGGGCTGCCGCAAGATCCTGCGGGTAGTCAGGAAGCCCGCGAGATGGTCGACTTGGGCTCCTACTGAAACGCGTTCTCGTCACCGGCCAGTCAGCAGGGAGAGCCCCCATGTCAGAGGCCGCACCCCAGCCCACGCCTCACCCCACCCCGACCACCACCCCCCACGTCACCGACCACGGCGGGGGTGTCTGGGCCCTGAAGGTGCCCATCCCCGACAACCCCCTCGGCCACACGCTCGTCCACGTGCTCGACACCGGCCGCGGGCCCGTCCTGGTCGACACCGGCTGGGACGACCCCGCCTCCTGGGACACCCTCATCGCCGGGCTGGGCGTGCTCGGCCTCGCGGTCGCCGACGTGCACGGGGTGGTCATCACCCACCACCATCCCGACCACCACGGCCTGTCCGGCCAGGTCCGGGAGGCCTCGGGGGCGTGGATCGCCATGCACGCCGCCGACACCGAGGTCGTCGTGCGGACCCGTTCCGCCGAGCCGGGCGTCTGGTTCGACTACATGGGCGAGAAGCTCGCCGCCGCCGGGGCCCCCGAGGAGCACGTCGCCCCTCTGCGCGCGGCCCGGGCGAGCGGGCGGATGCGGACCCTGCCCGGGCTGAGCGCCGCCGTCCCCGACCGGGAGATCGTCCCCGGCGAGCTGCTGCCCCTCGCCGGGCGCCGCCTGCGCGCGATCTGGACCCCGGGCCACACCCCCGGCCACGTCTGCCTGCACCTGGAGGAGGCCCACCCCGCGGGCCTGCCCGGCAACGGCCGGCTCTTCTCCGGAGACCACCTGCTCCCCGGGATCTCCCCGCACATCGGCCTGTACGAGGCCCCCGGGGACACCCGCGTCACCGACCCCCTGGGCGACTACCTCGACTCCCTCGAACGCGTCGGCCGCCTGGGGCCCGCCGAGGTGCTCCCCGCCCACCAGCACGCCTTCACCGACGCCCCCGCCCGCGTGCGGGAGCTGCTGGAGCACCACGAGGAGCGGCTGACCGGGCTGTGGCGGCTGCTGGCCGAGCCCCTGACCCCCTGGGGGCTCGCGGAGCGGATGGAGTGGAACCGGCCCTGGGAGCAGATCCCGTACGGATCCCGGAACATCGCCGTCTCGGAAGCGGAGGCCCACCTGCGGCGGCTGGTGAAGCAGGGCCGGGCGGAGGCGGTGCCGGGCACGGACCCGGTGGCGTACCGGGCGCTGTGATCCGGTGCGGCCGGAGCCGGCCCTCGCCCGCCGCGCCCGGCCACGGGGCCGCACTCCGCGCCGCACTCCGGGCCGCCCCCGGTAAGGGGCACTGCCGCCCCGGGCCCCCCGACCCGCCGGCTACGGGCCGGTACAGTGAGCCCGTCGTCCACACTTCCGTATGGGGGGAAGCCGGTGCGAATCCGGCGCTGACCCGCAACCGTGACCCGGCCCGCAGCACGCGGGACGGCGAGCCGGAATGCCCCGTACCGGAGGTGCGCGGCTCGTGCCGCCGGGTCCTCCGGCGGCCGGCACCGTCGAGGTAAACGGAGCCGGAGCCCGGTGCCTGCGCGTGCCTGTCTCCCGCCCCCCGTACGAGAGGCACCCGCCCCGCCATGAACGTCCGTCGCAGCGCCGCAGCGCTCGCCGCATCCGCCGTGCTCTGCGTCGGCGTCGCTCCCGCCGCCCTCGCCGACACCCCGCCGCCCTCCCCCTCCGCGCCCCCGGTCGTCCCCTCGGGCCTGTTCGGCAAGGCCGACCCGACGTACGACGGCGTGTGGCGCCAGTCCCTCGCGCTGCTCGCCCAGCGGACGGCGGGCGTGAAGCCCGCCCCGCAGGCCGTGGCCTGGCTCACCGGCCAGCAGTGCGCGAACGGCGGCTTCGCCTCCTTCCGCGCGGACGCGGGCGCCGTGTGCGACGCGAAGACGGTGTTCGACACCAACGCCACCGCCGTCGCCGTGCAGGCGCTGAAGGCCCTCGGCGGCAAGGACGCCGAGGTCAAGAAGGCGGCCGACTGGCTGAAGTCCGTACAGAACGAGGACGGCGGCTGGGCCTACGTCCCCGGCTCCCCCAGCGAGGGCAGCTCCACCGCGATCGTGATCAGCGCGCTGGCCACGGCGGGCGAGACGCCGGACCAGGTGAAGTCGAAGGCGGGCAAGTCCGCGTACGACGGCCTGCTCTCCTTCCAGCTGGGCTGCTCCACCGAGCCGGCCTCCGACCGGGGCGCCTTCGGCTACCAGCCCGCCGACGGCAAGCTCGCCGCCAACGCCGACGCCACGGCCGCCGCCGCCCTGGCGGGTCTGGGCAAGGGCATCCTCGTCGAGCCCGCCGCCTCCGACACCGCGGCCGCCGCGCTCGCCTGCCCGGCCGCCCCCGCCGATCCGGCGGGCGCCGCCCGGGGCGCGGCCGGCTACCTGGCCGAGGCCCTCAGGAAGGACGGCCACCTCACGGCCGTCACTCCCGGCTCCGACCAGCCCGTGGCGGACACCGGCAACACCGCCGACGCCGTCATCGCCCTCGCCGCGGCGGGCCACCGGCAGTCGGCGGCGGGCGCGCTGGAGTGGCTCCAGAAGAACTCCGCGCAGTGGTCCAAGGACAACCCGGCCGCGCTGGCCACCCTCGTCCTGACCGCGCACGCGACGGGCACCGACCCAAAGTCCTTCGGCGGCACCGACCTGGTCTCGGCGCTGAACGCCACGGGCCCGGCCCCGCAGCGCGCGGACGCCGACGCGCAGAAGGTGGAGGGCAAGGAGGAGCCGGGCTCCGGCAACCAGAGCATCTGGTGGATCGTCGGAGCGGGCGCCGCCGCCGGCATGGGCATCGGCATCCTGCTGAGCGGCCGCCGGAAGAAGAACCAGCTGTGACCGGCCGCCGTCCGCACATGGCGGCGGGTGCGGTCGCGGGCGTCCTGGGCGTCCTGGGTCTGGCCCTCACCCTGTTCGCGGCCTCCCCGGCCCTGGCGGCGGGCTACCGCTACTGGTCGTTCTGGGACGGTGCGGGCGGCAGCTGGGCGTACGCCACCCAGGGCCCCTCGACGGCCCGCCCCGCGGACGGCGCCACGCTCGGCTTCCGCTTCTCGGTGAGCAAGGACGCCGCCGACGAGGCCGCCCGGCCGCGCGCGGCCGCCGACTTCCAGGCCGTCTGCGCCGGCACCGCCCCGGCGGACGGCCGCAAGCGGGTGGCGGTGGTCATCGACTTCGGGGTGCCCGGGGACGCGCCCGGCGGCGAGACCCCGCCGCAGGACACCCCGCGCACCGCCTGCGCCCAGCTGGCCCCGGAGGCCACGGCGGCGGAGGCGCTGGCGGAGGTGGCGAAGCCGCTGCGCTACAACAGTGCGGCGCTGCTGTGCGGGATCTCCGGCTTCCCGAAGACGGGCTGTGGCGAGCCGATCGCCGACGGGGAGCCGCGGAGCCCGGCGCCCGCCGAAGCCGCCCCCTCGGCGCAGGAGGACTCCTCCGGTCCCTCGGCGGGCCTGTTCCTCGGGGTCGCGGCGCTGCTGGCCCTGGGCGGGGCCACCGTCTGGCAGTCCCGCCGCCGCAGGCGATGACGGCGCGCCCTCCCGGCGGGCCGGCCGGCGCCGGCCGGCCGCCCACGGGGTCCACCCGCACGGGTGGGTACCCCGCCCGGCGCGGCGTCGGGCGCACCACGCACGGCGCGGCACCCGCGCACGTACCCCCGGCCCGGCCCGGTGCCGCCGGGCGGGCGGGCGCCCCGCACGGGCCGGCGTACGAAAGGGAAAGGCCCTGGCGGGCCCCCGAGGCCCGGCGCGGGAACGCCCTGCACGCGGGGGCCTGGTGGCTGTGGGCCCTCGGGCTCGCCACCGCCGCGTCCCGGACCACCCATCCCCTCCTCCTGGGGCTGATCGTCGCCGTCGCCGGGTACGTGGTCGCCGCCCGCCGCACGGAGGCGCCGTGGGCGCGTTCCTACGGGGCCTTCGTCAGGCTCGGCCTCTTCGTCATCGGGCTGCGGCTGCTCTTCTCCGTGCTGCTGGGCTCCCCGATCCCCGGCACGCACACCCTCGTCACCCTGCCCGAAGTCCCGCTCCCGGCCTGGGCGCAGGGCGTCCGGTTCGGCGGTCGGGTCACCGCCGAGCAGCTGGTCTTCGCCTTCTACGACGGCGCGAAGCTGGCCGCGCTGCTGATCTGCGTCGGCGCCGCCAACGCGCTCGCCAACCCGGCGCGGCTGCTGAAGTCGCTGCCCGCCGCTCTGTACGAGGCGGGCGTGGCGGTGGTCGTCGCCATGACGTTCGCGCCGAACATGGTCGCCGACGTGGCCCGGCTGCGGACCGCCCGCCGGCTGCGCGGGCGCCCCACCGGCGGGGTGAAGGCCGTCCTCCAGATCGGCCTGCCGGTGCTGGAGGGGGCGCTGGAGCGCTCGGTGGCGGTCGCCGCCTCGATGGACGCGCGCGGGTACGGGCGTACGGCGCAGGTTCCGCCGGCCGTGCGGCGCACCACCAACGCCCTCACCCTCGGCGGCCTCCTCGGCATGTGCGCCGGTACGTACGGGCTGCTCGCGGCGGAAGGCGCCGCGTACGGGCTGCCCGTGCTCGGCATCGGCCTCGTGCTGGCCCTCGCGGGGCTGCGGCTCGGCGGGCGGCGCAGCATCCGCACCCGCTACCGGCCCGACCGGTGGGGGGCGCGGGCCTGGCTGGTCGCCGGGTCGGGGGCGGCGGTGGCGGCGCTGCTGGTCCACGCCGGGTCGGTGGACCCGGAGGGGCTGCGGCCGGGGGTGGTCCCGCTGGTGGTTCCCGCGCTGCCGCTGTGGCCGGCGGCGGCCGTCCTGATCGGCCTGCTCCCGGCCTTCGTGGCCCCCGTTCCTCCCGAGGAGTCTTCCCGTTGATCCGCTTCGAGCAGGTGTCGGTGACGTACGACGGCGCCACGCACCCCTCCCTCCGCGACGCGGACTTCACCGTCCCGGAGGGGGAGCTGACCCTCCTCGTCGGCCCGTCGGGTGTCGGCAAGTCGACACTGCTGGGCGCGGTGTCCGGACTGGTCCCGCACTTCACGGGCGGCACGCTGCGGGGGCGGGTGACGGTGGCGGGGCGTGACACCCGCACGCACATGCCGCGTGAGCTGGCGGACGTGGTGGGCACGGTGGGGCAGGACCCCCTGGCGCACTTCGTGACGGACGTGGTGGAGGACGAACTGGCGTACGGGATGGAGTCGCTGGGCCTGCCGCCCACGGTGATGCGCCGCCGGGTGGAGGAGACGCTGGACCTCCTCGGACTGAACGAGCTGCGCGACCGTCCGATCGCCTCCCTGTCGGGCGGGCAGCAGCAGCGGGTGGCGATCGGCTCGGTCCTCACGCCGCACCCGCGCGTCCTGGTCCTGGACGAGCCCACCTCCGCGCTGGACCCGGCGGCGGCGGAGGAGGTCCTGGCGGTGCTGCAACGCCTGGTCCACGACCTGGGCACGACGGTCCTGATGGCGGAGCACCGCCTGGAACGGGTGGTGCAGTACGCCGACCAGGTGCTGCTCCTGCCGTCCCGCGGGGCGGCGCCGGTGCTGGGCTCGCCGGCGGACGTCATGGCGGTGTCCCCGGTCCACCCGCCGGTCGTCTCCCTGGGCCGCCTCGCGGGCTGGTCCCCGCTCCCCCTCTCGATCCGCGACGCCCGCCGCCACGCCGCCCCCCTCCTGTCCCGCCTGTCCCCGCCGCCCAAGCCGACCGATCCGGCCCCGCCGACCTTCGAGGCCCGGGAGCCCGGAGCCGAAGCCCCCCTCCCAGCCCCGCCGACGTGCGAGGCCCGGGGGGCCGGGGCCGGAGCCCCCACCTCGGCCCCGCCGACCTTTGAGGCCCGGGGGTCCGGGGCCGGAGCCCCCACCCCGGCCCCGCCGACCTTCGAGGCGCGGGAGTGCGCGGACGGATCCCCCCTCCCAGCCCCGCCGGCGTTTGAGGCGCGGGGGTC
>NZ_JBEZKZ010000027.1:18720-85378 GCF_040651895.1 Streptomyces sp. NPDC048352 | reverse complement strand
TGGGGGGGGGGGGGGGGGGGCTCCCGGGGGGGGGGCCCTGCCCCCCCCCCCCCCCCCACCCCTCCCGCCCGCCCACCTCGCCGACTTACCCTGATCTGATGAGAACTCCACGTCAGGCAGCCCGTATTGTCGTCCTCTCACCCAGCGGATCCGTGTTCCTGTTCCGCGAGAACAACGTCGAAGTCGGCATCCACTGGCTCCCCCCGGGCGGCGGCATGGATCCCGGCGAGACCCCCGAGGAGTGCGTGCGGCGCGAGCTGCGCGAGGAGACCGGGTGGACCGACCTGGAGCCGCAGCGGCTGCTGTGCACCTGGGAGCACGACTTCACCCACCAGGGCATCCCGGTCCGCCAGCACGAGCACATCTACGTCACCACGGGCCCCCACCGCGAGCCGGTGCTCGAAGCCCCCGGCATCCACTGGCAGTGGCTCTCCCCGCAGCGCCTCGCCACCCTCGGCGAGCCCCTGTGGCCGCCGCGCCTGGCGGACCTCCTCGCCCGCACCCCGGCCGAGCCGGTCCACTTCGGGCTGCTCGCCTGACTCCGGCGCCGAGATGCGGGGCGCCCGCGGGCAGCGCAGGATGAACGGGGACGTTCGACCGGCGGCGAGCGGCCGGAGCCGCGGCTGCCGACCGGCCGGGCCGGGCGGTACCGGCGTCCTCCTCCAGACCGCACTGCTGCGGCGCGCGCCCCGAGCGGGCCGGCCGTGGAGCGAAGGGGAGCATCCATGAGGAAATCCCTGGTGGCCGCACTCGCCACTGCCACGTCCGCGACGGCCGCCCTGCTGGCCGGCCCGGTCACGCCCGCGAGCGCCGCCGCGGCGTTCTGCGACCGGACGACGCCGAGCACCTCGATCCTGTTCTACAAGGCCGGCACCGGCGAAGCCGCCACGGGCACGCTCTCCGGCGGTCACTGGCGGGCCAGGGCGACGCTGCGCCTCCCGGCCGGCTACACGCACGCCGCCGCGAGCCGCGACTCGCTGCTGCTGTACGACAAGAGCACCGGGGCCGGCGAGTCCGGCACCTTCACGGGCGGCACGTACACCCGTACCAAGCACCACGCCTTCGCCCCGGGCTGGACCTTCGTCGAGGCCTCCGGCGACTCCGTCCTCTTCTACGACGGGACCAACGGCCACGGCTCCACGGGCACCCTCAAGAACGGCGCGTTCCGCCAGGTGCGCGCGTACGACAACTTCAGCCCCAACTGGGGGACGATGGCCGCCTCCTGCGACACGCTGGTGTCCGCGGCCCGCCACGGCGGGCCCGAGTTCCCCTGGAGCAACCTGGGCGCCGGGACCCTCACGGGCGGCGTCTACAGGCACAGGAGCGAGATCCCGCGGGGCGACTTCCTGGGCGAGCTGACCGCGACGGACGACTCGGTGCTGTCCTGGGCGCGGGTGGGCCGCGAGCTCCGGTTCGGGGTGTCCGAGGCCACCGACGGCACCGGCATCTCCTTCCGCCGGGCCGGCACCTCCGGCATCTGGGACAAGGTGGGCCGGACCTCGGACAGCCTGCTCTTCTACAAGAACGACGGGACCGCCTGGACCTCGACGCTCGTCGGCGGCGCGTACACCAACGTCGGCCCGCTCCCCCACGTCTCCTCCGGCTGGACCCTCATCGAGGGCGGTGTGTGACACCGCCGCCCGACGGCCCCGCCCGCCCCACGGCCCCGGGTCAGCGCGGGGCGGCGGTGGCCCTCGCGTAGAGCTTGGCCGCGTAGTCGCCGAGGACCGTGCTCGTGGAGACGTCGTCCGTGTCCCCGCCGGTCAGGATGCCGATGATCTTGCCGTCGCGGCCGATCCAGGCGCTGCCGCTGGTGCCGCCGGGGAAATCGGCACAGTCGAAGCGCTGCTCCCGCTCGCCGGTGCGCACGGCGACCGCCGTGCAGGTGCGGGAGACCTTGCGGTCGGCGGGGTAGCCCGTCACCGTGACCTCCTCGCCCGCGCGGCCGGTGGTGTCCAGGGGCGCGCCGCCGGTGACGTCCTCGATGGTGCGGCCCCTGGCGTCGGGGGCGAGGCGGGCGAAGGCGAGGTCGTAGTCGTCGTCCGTGCCCTCGGCCCAGCGCTCGTCCTCGTAGACCTCCTCCAGCTTCCACACGCCGTACGGGGCGACGCCGTTGGCGTACGCGGGGACGAAGACGGCGCCGCCGCCCCCGGTCTGCTTGCCCTCCATCAGGCAGTGGCCGGCGGTGACGATCAGGTTCTTTCCGGGGCTGCGCACGACGGTCGCGGTGCAGAAGTGCTCCCCGTCCAGGCCGCCGGTGAACAGGGCGCCGGTGAACGTGGCGGGTCCGCCGGGCACGCCGGGCCGGGGGGCCACGGGGGACGGCGGGGGCGAGGCGAGCTGGGGCTTCGACGCCTGGGACCGCGCGGGCCCGGTCGCCGAGGCGGAGGGCGCGGCCGACTTGGCCCGTACGGGAGCGGCCCCCTCGGGCGGCGGCACCAGCTCCGCCACCGCCGCGGAGGCGCCCAGCGCCGCCAGCGCGCACAGCACCCCCGTCACCACGGACCGTTTGTCCACCGCCATGATCCCTCCCGCTTCGCCCTGGCGAGCATGCCTTGGCGGTGGGCGGGGGTGCAAGGCCCGGAGGGCGGCAGGGGCGGGGTTGGCGGGATCCGGGTGGCCGGATGGGGTGGTCCGCGGCCGGGCGGGGCCGGGGGCCGCTAGTGGGTGTCCGCACAGTAGCGCCGGCCGCCCGCAGGGCAGGCGGGATTGTGCGGACACCCCCTACGCCCCCGCCCAGAGGCCCTCCGCCGTCAGGCCCAGCAGGTCGATGGCGTTGCCGCGCACGATGCGGTCCACCACCTCCGGGTCCAGGTGGCCCATCTGGGCCTCGCCCACCTCGCGGGACTTAGGCCAGGTGGAGTCCGAGTGCGGGTAGTCCGTCTCGTAGAGGACGTTGCCCGCCCCGATGGCGTCGAGGTTGCGCAGCCCGAACGCGTCGTCGAAGAAGCAGCCGAAGACGTGCTCGGCGAAGAGTTCCGACGGCGGGCGGTGGACCTTGTCGGCGACCCCGCCCCAGCCGCGGTTCTCCTCCCAGACCACGTTCGCGCGCTCGAGGATGTAGGGGATCCATCCGATCTGGCCTTCGGCGTACATGATCCGCAGGTTGGGGAAGCGTTCGAACTTGCCGCTCATCAGCCAGTCGACCATCGAGAAGCAGCAGTTGGCGAAGGTGATGGTGGAGCCGACGGCCGGCGGCGCGTCCGCCGAGGTGGACGGCATGCGCGACGAGGAGCCGATGTGCATGGCGATGACCGTGCCGGTCTCGTCGCACGCCTCCAGGAACGGGTCCCACTCGTCGGTGTGGATCGAGGGCAGCCCCAGGTGTGGGGGTATCTCGGAGAAGGCGACCGCGCGCACGCCCCGGGCGGCGTTGCGCCGGACCTCGGCCGCGGCGAGGCGGGCGTCCCACAGGGGGATGAGGGTCAGGGGGATGAGGCGGCCCTGCGCGAGGGGGCCGCACCACTCCTCCACCATCCAGTCGTTGTAGGCGCGTACACCGAGCAGCCCCAGCTCGCGGTCCTCGGCCTCGGTGAAGGTCTGGCCGCAGAAGCGGGGGAAGGTGGGGAAGCAGAGGGCGGACTGGACGTGGTTGACGTCCATGTCGGCGAGCCGCTCGGGAACCGAGAAGGAGCCCGGGCGCATCTGCTCGTAGGTGATGACTTCCAGCTTGATCTCGTCACGGTCGTACCCCACCGCGGTGTCGAGGCGGGTGAGCGGCCGGTGCAGGTCCTCGTACACCCACCAGTCGCCGACGGGGCCGTCGTCGCCCTTCGCGCCCATGACGGGGGCGAACTTGCCGCCGAGGAAGGTCATGTCCTTCAGGGGGGCGCGGACGACCCGGGGGCCGGTGTCGCGGTACCTGGACGGGAGCCGGTCCCGCCAGACGTGGGGGGGCTCCACCGTGTGGTCGTCCACCGAGATGATCTTCGGGAAGGTCTCCATGCGCTCTACCGTAGCGCTGAACTGACGAACCGTCAGCTATTCCCGCGGCAGTCGCCCGGCGGACAGGAGCCGCCGACTCCGCTGCGGGCTGACGTGTACGCGCAAGACAGGGCAGACTGACCCTCAAACCGACGGAAGGCAGGGGGGACCACAGATGGACGGCGTACCGCCCATCCCGCACCAGCGGAACCACCCCGAAGCGGCCCGGCCCCGGACCGGCACCCGCACAGCGCCCGACACGCCCGTGTCCGGCCCCGCAGGTACCGGCCCCGTCCCCGCCGGCAACCGCTTCGCCGTCCTCGGCCCCGTCCGCGCCTGGCGCGGCGACGAGGCCCTGCCGTCCGGCAGCCCCCAGCAGCGGGCCCTGCTCGCCGTACTGCTGCTGCGCGACGGCCGCACCGCCACCGCGCCCGAGCTGATCGACGCCATCTGGGGCGAGGACCCCCCGCAGCAGGCCCTCGCCACCATCCGCACGTACGCCTCCCGGCTGCGCAAGGTGCTCGAACCCGGGCTGCTCGTCAGCGACGCCGGCGGCTACGCCATCCGGCTGCGCCACCAGGAGGACCTGGACCTCGGCATCGCCCGCAGCCTGGCCGCCGACGCCGAGAAGGCGCGCGCCGCCGGCGACCGCACCCTCGCCCGCACCCTGCTCGCCCGGGCCCTGGACCTGTGGGACGGCGAACCCCTCGCCGGGGTCCCCGGCCCGCACGCCGAGACCGAGCGCACCCGCCTCGCCGAATGGCGCCTCCAGCTGCTGGAGACCCGCCTCGACCTCGACCTGGAGGTCGGCCACCACGCCGAGGCCGTCTCCGAACTCACCGCCCTCACCGCCGCCCACCCCCTCCAGGAGCGGCTGCGCGAGCTGCTCATGCTCGCCCTCTACCGCAGCGGCCGCCAGGCCGAGGCCCTCGCCGTGTACGCGGACACCCGCCGGCTCCTCGCGGAGGAACTCGGCGTCGACCCCCGCCCCGAGCTCTCCGCCCTCCAGCAGCGGATCCTGAACGCCGACACCGAACTCGCCCGCGCCGAGGACCCCGTACCGGCCGCGGCGCCCGTACCCGTGAGGCCCGCCCAGTTGCCCGCCACCGTCCCCGACTTCACCGGCCGCGCCCCCTTCGTCGCCGAACTCGGGGAGATCCTCGCCGGCGCGGGCGGCCAGGTCATGGCCGTCTCCGCACTGGCCGGCATCGGCGGCGTCGGCAAGACCACCCTCGCCGTGCACGTCGCCCACGCCGCCCGGCCGCACTTCCCCGACGGCCAGCTCTACGTCGACCTCCAGGGCACCGAACCCCGCCCCGCCCTCCCCGAAGCCGTCCTCGGCTCCTTCCTGCGCGCCCTCGGCACCCCCGACAGCGCCATCCCCGACTCCCCCGCCGACCGGGCCGCGCTCTACCGCTCGACCCTCGACGGCCGACGCGTCCTGGTGCTGCTCGACAACGCCCGCGACGCCGCCCAGGTCCGGCCGCTGCTGCCCGGCACCGCCGGCTGCGCCGCCCTCGTCACCAGCCGGGTCCGGATGTCGGGCCTCGCCGGAGCCCATCTCGTCGACCTCGACGTGATGAGCCCCGAGGAGGCCCTGCAGCTGTTCACCCGCATCGTGGGCGCCGAACGGGTCGGCGCGGAACGCCAGGCCGCCCTCGACGTCGTCGGCGCCTGCGGGTTCCTGCCGCTCGCCATCCGCATCGCCGCGTCCCGGCTCGCCGCCCGCCGCACCTGGACCGTCTCCGTCCTCGCCGCCAAGCTCGCCGACGAGCGCCGCCGCCTCGACGAGCTCCAGGCCGGCGACCTCGCCGTCAAAGCCACCTTCGAGCTCGGCTACGGCCAGCTGGAACCCGGCCAGCAGCGGGCCTTCCGCCTCCTCGGCCTCGCCGACGGCCCCGACGTCTCCCTGGCCGCCGCGGCCGCCGTGCTCGACCTGCCCGAGCACGACACCGAGGACCTCCTGGAGGCTTTAGTCGACTGCTCCCTGCTGGAATCGGCCGCGCCCGGCCGCTACCGCTTCCACGACCTCGTACGGCTCTACGCGCGTGCGTGCGCCGAGCGCGACGAGCCGAGCGGCGGCCGCGAGGACGCCCTGGACCGGCTCCTCGACTTCTACCTCGCCACCGCCGCCCGCGTGTACGCGGTGGAACGCCCCGGGGACCGACTCCCCGCCCACCTCAGCACCACCCGCCACCCGGGCCTGGTCCTCACCGACCCCCGCGCCGCCCTGGACTGGCTCTTCGCCGAAGCCGACCCGCTGCTGGCCTGCGCCCGCCAGTCCGCCGGAAGGCCGGGCGCCCTGCGGCGGGCCGTGGACCTGCTGTGGGCGGCCAAGGACCTCGCCGAGTCCGGTGCCAACTCCAAGCAGTACGAATCGGCCGCCCTGACGCTCTGCGAGGCCGCCCGGACCGCGCGCGACCCGCGCGCGGAGGGCCGGGCCCGCACCACCCTCACCATGGTCCACCTCTTCGCCGGCCGCTTCGCCGAGGCCGACGACCAGGCCCGCCAGGCCATGGACCTGGCCCGCGCGGCCGGCGACCCGCTGCCCAGCTGCTGGGCGCCCAACGACCGGGGGATCATCGCCCTCTACCAGAACCGCCACGAGGACGGCGAGCGGTACCTGCTGGAGGCCATAGAGAACTTCCGCGCCGACGACAACCACATCGGCGAGGCCAGCGCCCTGTGCAACCTCTCCCGCATCCACGTCGGCATGGGCCGCCTCACCAGCGCCATCGACCTCGCCCGGCAGGGCATCGCCGTCTACGACCGCATGGGGCTGACCCTGCGCCTGGCCAACGGCCGCTACGCGCTGGGCATCGCCCTCACCCAGGCCGGCCGGCTCGGCGAGGCGCTGGAACAGCTCGGCGAGGCCCTCTCGCTGTTCCACGACAACCGCCAGCCGCTGTGGGAGGGCGTCACGCACTTCCGGCTCGCCGAAGCCCACCTGGCGGCCCTGCGGCCCACCCTGGCCGCCAAGCACGCCGAGCAGGCCATCGCGCTGCGCGGCATCGGCGGGGAGTGGCGCCGGGCCACCGTGCTGACCGTCCTGGGCAAGGCGCTGCGCCGGCTGGGCCAGCCGGACCGGGCGCGGGCCTGCTGGCGGGACGCGGAGAGCGTCTTCGCGCAGCTCGGTTCCGCGGAACTGGCCGAGGTGCGCTCCCTGCTGGCGTCGGAACTGGCCGCCTGACCGCTCTGGCCTGCGGCGTTCTCGGATGGACGGAGATGGACGGGGACGTTCATCGTTCGTTTATCGCCGCGCGTCACGATAGGTGCATCGACCCGGCGCGACGGGGGGCATCCGGGCCGGTTGGAGGACCACCCGTTCGGCGGTCCACGGGGGAACCGCCGAACGGGCCCGACACACCACCAGGAGATTCGATGACGACGAACGAGAACAGCCTGCCGCTCGACGGCGACATCAGACCGTTCGACAACCACGCCTCGGGTGCGGACATCGGCCTGGAGCCGCCGGCCCAGGCGCCTGCCCAGCCGCCGGTGGTCGCGCCCGGGGAGGAACCGCTCGACCACCGCGCTTCCGGCGAGGAGATCGTCTCGCTGGACAACCACGCGTCCGGCCCGCTCCCGTAGGACCGGGAGCACGGCACGACGTACGGGGGACGTACGGGGGACGTACGGGGGGCCCTTGAGCGGTCGTACGGGGGACGTACGGGGGAACCGCTCGGGGGGCGTACGGGGGAAGAACGCAGGAACGGACGGCCCACGGGGGATTCGGGGGAATTCGGGGCCGTCCGCACGGGGGAACGGAAGCGGTGGCCGCGGTGGCCGGAGGGGGACCACCGCGGCCACCGCACGTCCGCGTCCGGACCACTAGGGTGTGGGCGTGTTCACCTCCCAGGGACCCAGCCTGCGCGAACTGGCCGTCCAGGCCCTCTCGTCCGTCGAGCACGGCTACGACCTGCTCGCCCCCACGTTCGACCGGACCCCGTTCCGCACCCCCGACCGGATGCTCGACGCCGTCGAGGAGACCCTCGCCGGGCGGGAGGGCTCCTTCGGCTCCGGCCTGGACGTCTGCTGCGGCACCGGCGCCGGCCTGGGGATGCTGCGCCGGCTGTGCCGCGGCCGGGTCACCGGGATCGACCTCAGCGCGGGCATGCTGGCCCAGGCCGCGCGGGCGCATCCCGAGGGCGTGGACCTCGTACGGGCCGACGCGCTCGCGCTGCCGCGGGAGCTCGGGGACGCGTACGACCTCGCGGTGAGCTTCGGGGCCTTCGGCCACTTCCTGCCGTCCGAGCGGCCCGCCCTCTTCGCGGAGGTGCACCGCGCGCTGCGGCCCGGCGGGGTCTTCGCCTTCCCCGTCGGCGCGCCGATCCCGCTCACCTCGCCGCTGTGGTGGGCGGTGGCCGGCTTCGACGCGGCGATGCGGGTGCGCAACGCGGTGTGGCGGCCGCCGTTCGTGATGTACTACCGCACCTTCCCGTTCGGCCCCGTCCGCGCGGACCTCGCGGCGGCCGGCTTCCGGGTGGAGACGGTCCCGCTGGAGCACTTCGGGCGGCGCGCGGACGGCAGCCCGCGCTGGCGGCTGGTCCTGGCCCGCAAGCCCGCCTAGACCCCCCGGACCGCCCGGACCGCCCCGGCCTCCCGGGTCACCAGACGCGGTCGAAGGGCAGGTGGACCCGTTCCTGGTCGGTGACGTCGTTGCCGGCGCGCAGGCGGGCCTTGTCGTTGCCGGACAGGGCGCGGCCGTAGATCCGTACGTCGTCCAGGGCGCCCGCGTAGAAGGCCTTGTAGTCGGGCTGCGTGCCGAGGTGGATGGTGAAGGCCCCGGCGGGCCGGAAGTCCATCTGGTCCGGGCCGAGCGCGGTGGTGGCGGGCGGGGCGTCGTCCACGGACAGTTCGAGGCGGGTGCCCCGGCGCTGGAGGACCACGTGGTGCCAGGCGTCGTCGTCGACGCGGCCGCGGGTGGCCACGGAGGCGGGGCCGGTGCCGGCGTTGACGGTGGCTTCGAGGCGGCCGGTGGCGGGGTCGGCCTCGATGCGGAACTGTCTGGCGGCAGGCCCCTGGCCGTAGCCCCAGATCAGGGGCAGGCGCAGGCCGCTGTCGCGGTCCTGGCCGCGGGTCTTGTACTTGACCCAGGTGGCGACGGCGAAGTCGCCGTCCCCGATACGCAGTTCGGCGGGGCAGTTGATCAGGCGCAGGAAGTCGTCCTTGCCGTCGAAGCGCAGGGTCCTGCCGCCGCCCGGGCGGTTGCCCGCTTTCGGGGCGCCGTGCACGACGGCGTGGTTGCCGTAGGGGCTGGTGTCGGAGGTGTGGCGCGGGGTGAGGTCCTCGGTGGCGGCCTGGAGCTCGTGCGGGCCGAAGGCGGTGAACTTGACGTAGCCGTGCGGGGTGCCGTTGGCGGTCTCGTAGAGCAGGCCGACGCGGCCGCCGGGCAGGACGGTCATGTCCGAGTAGCCGGCGCGTTCGCGCAGGACGACGGCGCCGCCCTTGGACCAGGTGCGGCCGGTGTCCTGCGAGGTGCGCACGGCCAGGGTCCAGCGGTCGGAGAACTCCGCGCCGGGGCGGCTGGGCGCGGACAGCAGCAGGGGCCCGCCGGGCAGCTGGAGCACGGAGCCCGCGGCGGGCGGGGCCGGGAGGTCGGTGACGGGGACGAAGCCGGGCTCGGGGACGGCGGGTGCGGCGGCGTCCTCCACGATCGCCGCCACGCGGTGGT
Organism: Streptomyces sp. NPDC048352; assembly: GCF_040651895.1. NCBI lineage: Bacteria > Bacillati > Actinomycetota > Actinomycetes > Kitasatosporales > Streptomycetaceae > Streptomyces > Streptomyces sp. NPDC048352. The sequence goes on along the minus strand of NZ_JBEZKZ010000027.1, from coordinate 75,780 downwards.
CGGCGGTGCCGCAGGTGGCGGTGGAGCGGGCGTTGACGTAGATGCGGCCGTCGGGGAGCTGGGTCAGGGCGGGCTCGTTGGGGGCGGGGGTGCCTTCGGGGGCGCCCCAGCGGGCGCCGGGCCGCCAGCTGAGGCCGCCGTCGTCGCTGTAGAGGAGCTGGGCGCCGGATTCGTTGTCCTCGGTGCGGTAGTCGGCGCTGACGACGAGGCGGCCGGGCCGGTCGGGGCGGGTCGGGGTGAGCTGGATGCCGTGGCCGGGGCCGACCGACACCCAGGCCCAGTCGGCGCCCTTGAGCTGGGGCTGCGGGGCGGGGTCGGTGGTCCAGCCGGCGCCGTCGTCGGTGCTGTGGGCCAGGCGCAGTTCGCGGGGGCCGCGTACGCGGTTGCCGTCGGCGTCGGGCGTCCAGGTGCTGTAGGCGTGCAGCAGGGTGATGCGGCCGGAGGCGGAGTCGACGACGGGGACGGGGTTTCCGTAGGCGCCGGGGTCGCCGGCGCCGCGGACGACCTGGAGGGGGCCCCAGGTGCGGCCCTCGTCGGTGGAGCGCTTGAGCACGATGTCGATGTCGCCGATGTCGTTGCAGCTCGCGGTGCGGGCCTCGGCGAGGGCCAGCAGGGTGCCGTCCTTGGTGGTGACGAGGGTGGGGATGCGGTAGCAGTCGTAGCCCTCGGTGAAGGCGCTGAAGGGTGCGGAGACGGCGGCGGTCAGCCCGGGCGCCTTCTTCGGTGTCGCGGGGGTGCCGCCGCCGGCCGGGCCGGGCGTCGGGACGAGGGTGAACCAGCCCAGGGTGCACAGGCCCAGCGCGCCGGTGACGGCCCAGGCCACGCCCGCCGCCCGGACCGGGCGACGGGACCGGAAGCGGAATCGGAATCGGACGCCTGACTGATTCGACCTCATCCGTGCAGGCTAACGCCCTCCCGGGGCCCGGCCGTCGGTCGGCCCGTCCGGTTCCGGTTCCGTCACTTGCCCCATACGACGACGTCGAACGTGCCGTTCGTGCTGCCGCCGCCCCCGGCGAACCGCTTGACGGTCAGCCGCACGACGCGGCCCTCCTTCGTCTTGCCGCAGAAGACCCTGCCGGTCTTGAGGTCCGCCTCCTTGGTGGTCCCGAGGGTGTCGACGACCCCGGCGCAGTCCTCGTACGAGGGCACCTTCGACGGGCCCTCCCACACCAGCATCTTGGCTCCGCCTTCGGGACGCAGCCGCTCGCTGCCGAAGGAGTAGACGGAGAAGTCGTTGTCGCTGTTGACCTCGGACTCCTCCGGGGGCGCCGCGTCCAGGTCCTTGGGGCCGGCGTACTCGATCACCAGGGCGCCCTCCCACTGGACGGTGCCGGGCGGCTTCCCGGAGGGCGTCCGGGGGGCCGGCGCGGCCGGGGACGGCGAGGACTGCGGCGGGGCGGGGTCCGACGGGGCGGCGGCCGCGCCCGGGTTCTGCGCCGCGGGGGCCGCGGCGGCGGCCGCCGGGTTCTTCGCGGGGGACGCCGGGCTGGTGTTGCCGGCCACCATGTACGTGCCGACGACGCCGATCACGGCGGCCACCAGGGTGGCTCCCGCGCCGATCCAGGCGCCCCGGTGCGAGGAGGCGCTCGGCGGGGCGGCGGGCTGCGGCGCCCCGGGGGCTCCGTACGCGGGGCCGGGCGGCGGGTACCCCGGGGGTGTCGGCCAGTCCTGACGGGGTGCGTCGCTGCTCATCGTGCCCATCTCCATACGATCCGATCTTCGGAGGGCACAGCGTACTGACGGCGGCCGACGGGGCGTCATGCAGGGTTTGGGCCACCTCCGTTGGCCGTTTCCGCCGCCGTCCCGCGGCGGGCCCGCAGTTCCGTCTTCAGGACCTTGCCGCCGGCGTTGCGCGGGAGGGCGGTGAGGAACTCCACCTCCCTGGGGACCTTGTAGTTGGCCATCTCGCGGCGGGACCAGGCGATCAGGTCGTCGGCGGTGAGGGTGGAGCCCGGGCGGCGGACCGCGTACGCCTTGCCGACCTCGCCGAGCCGGGGGTCGGGGATGCCGACCACGGCGACGTCGGCGACGTCCGGGTGCAGGCCGAGGAGCTGCTCGATCTCGGCGGGGTAGGCGTTGAAGCCGCCGACGATGAACATGTCCTTGATCCGGTCGGTGATGCGCAGGTTGCCCGCCGCGTCGAGGACGCCGATGTCACCGGTGCGCAGCCAGCCGTCGGGGGTGATCGCGGCGGCGGTGCCCTCGGGGTCCTCGAAGTAGCCGCGCATGACGTGGTGGCCGCGGACCCGCACCTCGCCGGCCTCTCCGGCGGCCAGGGCGGTCCCGTCGGGGCCGGTGACGCGCACCTCGGTGTCGGGGATGGCCCGCCCGGAGGTGGCGGCGACGGTCTCGGCCGGGTCGTCGCGCCGGCACATGGTGACGATGCCGCCGGCCTCGGAGAGCCCGTACGCGGTGAGGACGGTGGCGATGCGCAGCTCGGCGCGCAGCCGTTCGACGAGCTGGAGGGGGACCACGGCGGCGCCGGTGACGACCAGGCGCAGGGCCGACAGGTCGTGCTGGGCGCGCTGGGGGTGGTCGAGGAGGGACTGGTGGAGGGTGGGCGGGCCGGGGAGGACGGAGATCCGCTCGGCGGCGATGTTGGCGAGGACGGTGTCCACGTCGAACACGGGCTGGGGGACCATCGTGGCGCCGCGCATCAGGCAGGCGATGATCCCGGCCTTGTAGCCGAAGGTGTGGAAGAAGGGGTTCACGATGAGGTAGCGGTCGCCTGCGCGCAGTCCGGCGAGCTCGCTCCAGACGGCGTAGCAGCGCAGGGTCTGGGCGTGGGTGATGACGGCGCCCTTGGGGCTGCCGGTGGTGCCGGAGGTGTAGATGATGTCGGAGGGGGTGTCGGGGCGTATCGCGTCGGCGCGTGCGCGGACGGTCCGGGCGGGTACCGCGTCCCCGCCGGCGAGGAAGTCCTTCCAGGTGCGGAAAACCTCGGGGGCGTCGTCGGCGAGGACGACGACCTGCTCCAGGTGGGGCAGCGCGGGCAGGGGCCCGGTGCCGGGCCCTTCGGCCGCCGCCCGGCGCAGGGAGGCGACGTAGGAGGTGCCGAGGAAGGTGCCGGTGACGAACAGCAGGCGGGCCCGGCTGCGCCGCAGGACGTACGCCGCTTCCGCGCCCTTGAAGCGGGTGTTGAGGGGGACGAGCACCGCGCCGGCGGAGACGGCGCCGAGGGCGGAGACGATCCATTCCAGGCTGTTGGGCGCCCAGACGGCAACCCGGTCGCCCGCCGCGACGCCGGCGGCGAGGCAGGCGGCGGCGGCCCGCTCGACGCGGGCGCCGAGCTCGGCGTAGGTGATGCGGACCCGCCCGTCGGCGACGGCCTCGCGGTCGCCGTACCGTTCGGCGGCGTCCCGGACGAGCCCTGCGACGGTGCCCCAGCGCAGGTCGCCCCGGGGGCCGGCGGGGGCCTGCGGGGGCGGGTCCTCCTGGCCTGTGCCGCCTTCCGAGCCGTGGTCGAGACCGTCCGCGCCCGTGCCCTCGTACATCCGCCCGCCCTCCCTGGATCCCAGTAGCTGACTATCCGTCAGATTAGCTGTAGCCTTCGCGGCTGTCAGTACTGGCGCACCCCCGGAGGTGGCGATGGCGGCAACGCTCAAGGACGCTACGGCAATCGTCGGCATCGGCCAGACCGCCTTCGCCAAACGGCTGCCGGCGTCCGAGAAGGAACTGGCCTGCCGGGCCGTCCTCGCGGCCCTCGCCGACGCCGGCATCGAACCGTCCGAGGTCGACGCCTTCGCCTCCTACACGATGGAGGAGACCGACGAGGTCGAGGTCGCCAAGGCCATCGGCGCCGGCGACGTCACCTTCTTCTCCAAGGTCGGCTACGGCGGCGGCGGCTCCTGCGCCACCGTCGGCCACCTCGCCGCCGCCATAGCCGCCGGCCAGGCCACCGTCGGCGTCGCCTGGCGCTCCCGCAAACGCGGCTCGGGGCCCAGACCCTGGAAGAACACCGCCGTCCAGCTGCCCACCCCCGGCCAGTGGACCCGCCCCTTCGGACTGCTGCGCCCCGCCGACGAGATCGGCATGCTGGCGCGGCGCTACATGCACGAGTACGGGGCCACCCGCGACCACCTCTTCAACGTCGCGATGGCCTGCCGCAACCGGGCCAACGAGAACCCCGCGGCGATGATGTACGAGCGCCCGCTGACCCGCGAGATGTACATGACCTCCCGCATGATCAGCGACCCGCTCTGCCTGTTCGACAACTGCCTGGAGACCGACGGGGCGCTCGCCTGCGTGGTCGTCTCCGCCGAACGCGCCCGCGACTGCCGCCAGAAGCCCGTCTACGTGCACTCCGTCGCCCAGGGGCTGCCCTCCCAGCACCACGGGATGGTCAACTACTGGAACGACGACCCGCTGTCCGGCCCCGCCTGGACCGCCGCCCGCCACCTGTGGAAGCAGGCCGACTTCGGGCCGCAGGACGTGGACGTCGCCCAGATCTACGACGCGTTCACCCCGCTCATCCCGCTGTCGCTGGAGGGCTACGGCTTCTGCGGGCGCGGCGAGGGCGCCGCCTTCACCGAGGGCGGGGCACTGGAGACGGGCGGCCGGCTGCCGATCAACACCGGCGGCGGCGGGCTCAGCGAGGCCTACGTCCACGGGTTCAACCTGATCAACGAGGGCGTCAAGCAGCTGCGCGGCACCTCAACCGCCCAGGTGCCGGACGCCTCGACCTGCCTGGTGACGGCGGGCGAGGGCGTGCCGACGTCCGCGATCCTGCTGCGTGCGTGAGGAGCCGACCGATGACCACCGCCGAAGAGTCCCTCCTGCTGCCCGTGCCCGACGAGGACGGCGCCCCCTTCTGGGAGTACGCCGCCCGCGGCGAACTGCGCGTCCAGGCCTGCGCCGCGTGCGGCCGGCTGCGCTTCCCGCCCCGGCCCTGCTGCCCGCACTGCCGGTCCTTCGACTCCGAGTGGCGCCCGATGAGCGGCCGGGGCCGGATCTGGTCCTACGTCCGGCCGTACCCGCCGCTGCTGCCCGCGTACGCCGCGCAGGCCCCGTACAACGTCATCCTCGTGGAGCTGGCGGACGCGCCGCGGATCCGGCTGGCCGGGAACCTGGTCGCCTCCGCCGACGCCCCGCTCGACTCCGTGGACCCGGCCCGGCTGCGCATCGGCGCCCGGGTGCAGGTGGTGTTCACCGAGACCGGCGGGATGAGCGTGCCGCGCTGGATCCTGGAGAAGCCGTGACGCTGCGCGTGGAGCGGGACGAGGGGGCCGGGGTCGCGGTCGTCACCCTGGACCGGGAGCACCGGCACAACGCGATCGACCTGGAGACGGCCGCCGCGCTGGCCGCGGTGTGGCGCGAGCTGCGCTTCGACGCCGGCGTGCGGGCGGTGGTGCTGACCGGTGCGGGCACCGCCGCCTTCTGCACGGGGATCGACCGGTCGGCGCGGGTGCCGCAGCCGGCGTCCCCGTACTCCGTCGACGACCCGCTGACGGCGATCGGGCCCAAGGCGAACGACCTGTGGAAGCCGGTGATCGCCGCCGTCAACGGCATGGCCTGCGGCGGCGCGTTCTACCTGCTGGGCGAGGCGGAGTTCATCGTCTCCTCCACGAGCGCCACGTACTTCGACCCGCACACCTCCTACGGCATGGTCAGTGCCTACGAGGCCGTGTACATGACGCAGCGGATGCCCTTCGGCGAGGCCGCCCGGATGTCCCTGATGGGCACGGCGGAACGGCTCTCCGCGCGGCGGGCGTACGAGATCGGGCTGGTCTGCGAGCTGGCGGAGCCCGGGGAGCTGCTGGAGGCGGCGCTGCGCTCGGCGCGGACCCTGGCGGGGTTCCCGACGGAGGGCGTCCAGGGCACCGTGCGGGCCCTGTGGTCGGCGAAGCGGGCGGCGCTGAGCCAGGCCCTGGACCAGGCGCCGGCGCTGATCGCGCTGGGCAACCTGCCGCCGGAGCGGCAGGCGGAGCTCTTCGCGTCCCGGCGGCCGGGGGCGGAGTTCCGGCTGCGCTGATCAGCGGGTGCGGGTGGGCGCTGATCAGCGGGTGCGGGTGGGCCTGGGCGCGCCCGGCTTCGGGGCCCCCGGCTTCGGCACGGTCGGCGGGGCGGTCGCCTTCGGGGCGTCCGGCTTCGAGGTGTCGGGCGTCGAGGCGTCCCGCGTCGGCCGGGTCGGCTTCGGGGAGGCCGTGCCCGCGGCGGTCGACACCGGCCCGATCCGGCAGTTCTTCACCTCGCCGGCCTTCTCGGGCGCGGTCATGGCGATGACCAGGTCACCCCGTCCGCGCGCTTCGAGGGTCAGCTCCCCGCGGGCCGACTCCACGGTGACGCCGTTCGCGTCCTCCCGGTACAGCACCACCTCGAAGGCCGCCGGCCGGTCCAGGCGGGAGGTGACCGCGATGACGGTGGAGCGGCCGTCGGCGCCGCCGAGGCACGAGGTCACGACGGCCGTGGCCGGCTCCTGTGTGCGGCGGGGGGCGGGTGTGCTGTCGCCGCCCTTGCCGCTGCTGACGTGGCTCTTCTTCTTCGCGCTCTTCGAACTGGAGCAGCCGCCCCCGCCGCTGCTCTTCCCCTTGCTCTTCCCGCTGCTCCCGCCGCTGGTGGAGAACCCGGTGAGGGCCAGCACCACCGCCACGAGCACCGCGGCGAACCTGAGCCGTCTTCCACGTCCGGACATCATGACCTCGACCCCTCCCCGGGCGGCAAAGGCGGTCACCGTAGCAGGCGGCCCCGGCGAACGGCACTGCCCGACGTGTCGGCATTCACCACCCGACACCCGGAACGCACTCCTCCACTCTCTGCGCCACCAGCGAAGACGCCCCCCGGCCGGCGCTCGGGCCGCGGAAAGCGTGGTTGCATCCCGAGCACCGAACCCGGCGGCGAACCGCACCTGCCCGCGTCCCTTCGGTGGCCGCCAACCACCACGAGGAGCACGCCACCAGTGCGCACCATCGCCACCGAGATCGCCATCGACGCACCCCCCGAAGAGGTCTGGGCGGTTCTCACCGACTTCCCCCGCTACTGCACCTGGAACCCGTTCATCCGGGCCGCCGCCGGCGAGGCGGTGCCCGGGGAGCGGCTGACCCTCACGACGTACCCGCGGTCGGGCAGGCCGACGACCTTCCGGCCGACCGTCGTGGTGGCCGTTCCCGGCACGGAGCTGCGCTGGACCGGCCACTTCCTCGTCCGCGGCCTCTTGGACGGCGAGCACTTCCTGCGCCTGTCCGAGGGCCCCGGCCGCTCGACCCGGCTGCAGCACGGCGAGCGCTTCCGCGGTCTGCTGGTCCCCTTCCTCGGCCGGCTGCCGGCGGGGACCGCGCGCGACCTCACCGCGATGAACGACGCCCTGCGCGCCCGCGTCGAAGCGGCCCGCGCCACGTCCTGACGCGCCCCGCGTGCGACGCCCGGGGGCCGGGCGTAGCGTCGGGATCATGACCCCCACCCCCGAGGCCCGGACATGATCCGCAACGTACTCGGCTCGCTCATGGGCCTGATCGGAGCGGCGGCCGCCGTCTGGAGCCCCTTCCGGGCCTGGTACGACGGCCGTCGCGGGCGCGACTACCGGGTCGAGGAGCTGTTCTCCGGCCCGGGCATCACCGGGGACGGGGCCTCGCTGTGGGGGTCGCTGCTGCTGCCGTCCCTCGTCGCGGCGCTGCTCGTGCTGTTCGCGATCGTGCGGCGCTCGCGGCTGCTGATGGCGCTCGCCGGGGTCGTCGTGCTGGGCTTCGCGGTGCTCTGGGCGGTCCGCCAGGGGCAGGCGGCCGGGGGCCTGTCGGTCGGCTCCGACGGGACGGGCATCGGCGACGGCGTCGCCAACGCCTTCGGCGCGGGCGCGCTGCTCCTGCTGGCGGCGGTGGTCATGCGCGGCCGCCCCCGGCGGGCCCGCCGCGCGCTGCCGAGGGACACGACGGGCCCCGGGCCGGAGTACGGGAACGGCGGCGGCCCCGCACCCCGGTGAGGGGAGCGGGGCCGACCGGCGCGTGCGTGGATCAGGCCTCGACGGTGCCGGAAGCGGCGATCTCGATCTTGCCCTTGGTGGAGCCGGACGGGGTGCCCAGCTTCTCGATCTTGTCGACGATGTCCTGGCCCTGGACGACCTCGCCGAAGACGACGTGCTTGCCGTCCAGCCACGGGGTGACGACGGTGGTGATGAAGAACTGCGAGCCGTTGGTGTTGCGGCCGGCGTTCGCCATCGACAGCAGGTACGGACGGTCGTGCTTCAGCTGGAAGTTCTCGTCCTCGAACTTCGCGCCGTAGATGCTCTTGCCACCGGTGCCGTTGTGGTTGGTGAAGTCACCGCCCTGCAGCATGAACTGCGGGATGACGCGGTGGAAGCCCGAGCCGGCGTAGCCGAAGCCGTTCTGGCCGGTGGCCAGCTCGCGGAAGTTCCGGGCGGTCTTCGGGACGACCTCGTCGAAGAGGGCGAAGACGATGCGGCCGGCGGGGGCGCCGTCGATGTTGATGTCGAAGTAAACGTTGCTCATGGGTCCCATCCTGTCACTCCCGGTACGAACCGCACCCCGCCGGGGGCCGCAGACGCCCCCGTGGCGCGCCCGGCGACCCGTCCGGGTCACTCCGGAGGATCCGCCGGGACGCCTCGTGCCCGGGGCCGGGCCCGGGCACGGCGGCGGGCCCCCGCCGCCTCGTCCGGGGGCCGTTCGCGCGGGTCAGGCGCCCGTACGGGTGCCCGTGCCCTTGGCGGCGTCCAGGGCGTAGACGCAGCGGTCCTTGCTGCACGCGTAGACCACGCCCGCCTCCGCCACCGGGGCGCCGGTGATCTCGCCGCCCGTGGCCAGCTTCCAGCGGAGCTGCCCGCCGGCCGCGTCCAGGGTGTAGAGGCAGTGGTCGGCCGAGCCGAAGTGGACCCGGCCGTCCGCGACCACCGGGGGGCCGGTGATCTCGCCGCCCGCCGCGAACCGCCACTTCGGGGTGCCGGTGACCGCGTCGAGGGTGTACAGGGCGCTGCCGGCGCCCAGGTGGACGTTGCCGTTCGCCACCAGCACCGGGTCCACCGCCGGGCGCGGCTCGGTGGCGATGCGCCAGCGGTCCTTGCCGGTGGCGGCGTCCAGGGCGTAGACGGTGCCCAGGTAGTCGGCGAGGTAGACCCCGCCGCCGGTGACCGCGGGGCCCGGGGCGAAGGCGGGCGGCGCCAGGAAGACCGCCGGGGCCTCGAAGTGCCAGCGGACCCGGCCGGAGGCCCGGTCCACGGACAGCACCCGCGTGCCGGCCGCGACGTAGACGTTGCCGTCGGGGGCGGGGGTCACGCGGACCGGGACGTTGCCGCAGGAGGCCGCGTCGCCGACCGGGTACGACCAGGCCTCCTGCCCGGAGCGGGCGTCCAGCGCGCGCAGCCGGGCGTCCTGCCAGACGTAGACCGTGCCCTCGTGGAGGACGGGGGCGGCCTCCGGGGTCTCGAAGTCGGACTGGGCGCCGCTCAGCTCCCACAGCTTCTGCCCGCTCGACGCCTCCCAGCCCTGGACGCCCCCGCCGCGCGTGGCGGTGATGACGGTGCCCCGCTCGGCGCGCAGCGCGTACACCCAGGCCTCGGTGGACAGCCGCCACCGCTCGGAGCCGTCGGTTGCGTCGAGCGCGTACAGGGAGGGCCCGTCGGAGGCGTGGATGCGGCCGTCGGCGACGGCCATGGACCAGGCGACGTCCCGCGTCTTGAACTGCCGCCGGCCGCTGCCGACGTCCAGGGCGTGCACCTCGAAGGAGGTCACGTACAGCAGGTCGCCGGCGACGGTCGGGGTGCCCCACACCTCGTTGGACATGCGGAAGCGCCACGGCCGCCAGCGGCCGCTGTCCGGGGACGGCCCGGGCGCGGGCACGGACGGGGTGGCCACCGGGGCCGCGGCGGCAGCCGGGGTGCCGGCCGGCGGGCGCACCCAGCCGGTCGCCGAGTCCGCTGCGGCGAGCCCCGCCGGGGCGGAGGCCGTCGCGCGCGGGCCGGGCCCGATCGGCACCGGCGAGCCGCCGAGCCGTACGGGCATGCCGGGCATGGAGGACACCGGCACCGGGGCAGGGCCCTGGACCGGCACGGGAGCGGGGCCCTGCACCGGGGCCGGGGTCAGCGGCGGCCGGTCCGGCCGCGGCGGCGCGGCCTGCCCGGTCCGCGGGTCCACCCACGGGTCGGCGGCGCCGCGCGGGGGCCGGCGGTGCGTGGCGGGGCCGGCGGGCGGGGCCGACGAGCCGCCGGGGGCCCGGCCCGCCGGGGCCGGGGTGGTCCCCGTACGGTTGCCGGCCCGCCGGGCCTCGATCATCGCGACGGCCCGCTCCGGGAGCCACGCCGAGGCGGTCCCGCTGTCGTCGCCGCCGTCGAACAGGTGCGGGGCGAGCTGCGCCTGGAGGTCGGCGGGGGTCGGGCGCTGGGTGGCGTCCATCTGCATGCACGAGTCGATCAGCGGCCGCAGTTCGTCGGGCAGGCCCTCCAGGTTGGGGCCCTCGCGCAGCAGCATGAACACCGTCTCGACCGGGTTCGCCCCGTGGTACGGCGGGTGCCCGGTCGCAGCGAAGACGAGGGTCGAGCCGAGCGAGAAGACGTCGCTGGCGCCCTTGACGCTGCGCGAGTCCTTCGCCTGCTCGGGCGACATGTACGCCGGGGTGCCGACGGCGACGTTCGTCATGGTCAGGCGGGTGTTGGACACCCCGCTCGCGATGCCGAAGTCGATCACGCGGGGGCCGTCCTCGACGACGAGCACGTTGGACGGCTTCAGGTCGCGGTGCACCAGGCCCGCGCCGTGGATCGACTGCAGCGCCTCGGCGATGCCGGCCGCGAGCCACCGTACGGCCTGGGCGGGCATCGGCCCGCACTCGTTGACGATCTCCTCCAGCGAGGGCGCGGGGACGTACGCGGTGGCCAGCCAGGGCACCGCCGCGCGCGGATCGGCGTCCACGACGGCCGCCGTGTAGAAACCGGACACGGCGCGCGCCGCCTCCACCTCGCGGGTGAAGCGCACCCGGAACAGCTGGTCCTCGGCGAGTTCGGTCCGCACCGTCTTGATCGCGACCCGGCGCCCGGATGCCGACCGTGCGAGATAGACCAGCCCCATGCCGCCGGCGCCGAGCCGTCCCAGCACCTCGAAGGGGCCGATCCGTCTCGGGTCGTGCTGCGTCAGCTGCTCCACCACTCGCCTCCACTACCTCCCCGTACGGGCCCCTGCCGGACCCGCTTCCACCCGTGCGCGCCTGCCAGCCGCGCGCGCACCGGTACGACCCGATTCTGTCAGGCCCGCGCCTGGTCCGGCCCCGGCTGCGGGTGTGCGTTCGCGCGCGGCTCCGACAGGAGGGCGAACACGGCCCCCTGATTGTCGGCGACGACCGCGATCCGCCCGTACGGCGTGTCGAACGGGTCGGCGGTGACGCGCCCGCCGAGCCGCTGCACCGTGCCGACGGCGCGGTCGCAGTCGGCGACGGCGAAGTAGACGAGGAAGTGCGCCGGCATGATCTCCGGGAAGGCGTCGGTGATCAGGCTGCGCCCCAGGACGGCCGTGTCGGGGCCGGGCGCGCTGCCGGGCGGGGACCAGACGCGGTACTCGACGCCGCTCTCGGAATCGTCCTGGTCCTGGGGGACGTAGCCGAAGACGTTGGCGTAGAAGACGTCGACGGCGTCGCGGGCGCGCGTGTAGACCTCGGCCCAGCAGTACGTGTTCGGCTCGTCCTGGGCGTCGAAGCCGTGGTGGGTGCCGGGCTGCCAGAGGCCGAAGACGGCGCCACCGGGGTCGGCGGCCATGGCGGCGGTGCCGTACGGGCCGACGGGCTGCGGGTCCATCACCATCTGGCCGCCGGCGGCGCGGATGCGGGCGGCGCAGGCGTAGGCGTCGGAGGTGTACAGGTACACCCCCCAGACGGTGGGCATGCGGCCGTCGGGCTTGGGGGCGAGGGCGGCGACGTTGCGGCCGTGGCTGTAGGCCTGGGTGTAGTGGCCGTACTCGGGGCCCGAGCTGCCGCCGAAGGTCCACCCGAAGAGCTCGCCGTAGAAGCGCTTGCCCGCCTCGACGTCCGGGAGCGAGGCGTCGACCCAGCAGGGCGAGCCTTCCGCGAATGCGGCTGCGGCCATGGGGCGGGTTCCTTCCGTCGTGCGGGGCGGTGCGCGTGGTGCGGTGGGCGCCGGGTGGGGCGGGTGCCGGCCGAGGAGGCCGGGGGCGGGTTGGACCGGTTACGCGTCCTCCGTACCGCTTCGGGCTGCTTGTCCCGGCAGCACGCCTTTCATGCCTGCGCTCCATGGTCCGCCCGAAAACTTGTCCACAGCCTGTTGACAAGACTATTCGGGGGATACGCCACGATACGGAGCGGCCCGGCCCGGCCCACCGGGCGGGGACGGCGCGCGTCCGGCGCCACCGGTCCGGTTCGGCCGGAATCCGCCGCCGAGGCCGCCCCGAGGGCCCTTATGGGCAGGTCGGCGGCCCCTTGACCCCATTTGCAGGCGGCCGAATAGCGCGCCGATCCCCCCTCGGTAAGCTGACGGCATGACAGGACAAGTACGCACCGTCGACGGGCGTGTCGCCGGCCGGCGCGGCCAGGCGACGCGGCAGAAGCTGCTCGACTGCCTCAGCGAGATGCTCAGCTCCTCGCCGTACCGCGACGTCAAGGTGATCGACGTCGCTCGCAAGGCCGGTACCTCCCCCGCGACCTTCTACCAGTACTTCCCGGACGTCGAGGGCGCCGTCCTGGAGATCGCCGAGCACATGGCCACGGAGGGCGCGCAGTTGACGGCGCTCGTCGAGGGCCGCAACTGGGTCGGCAAGGCCGGCTGGGCCGCCGCCGAGGAACTCGTGGACGGGTTCCTGGAGTTCTGGCGCAGCAACGACGCGATCCTGCGGGTCGTCGACCTCGGCGCGGCCGAGGGCGACAAGCGCTTCTACAAGATCCGCATGAAGATCCTGAACTCCGTCACCAACTCCCTGACGGAGTCGGTGAAGGAGCTCCAGGCCAAGGGCAAGGTCGACAAGGACCTCAGCCCGGCGGCGATGGCGGGCTCCCTGGTCGCGATGCTGGCCGCGGTCGCCTCGCACCAGAAGGGCTTCCAGACCTGGGGCGTCAAGCAGGCCGAGCTCAAGCCGAACCTGGCGCTGCTCGTGCACCTGGGCATGACCGGCAAGAAGCCGACCAGGTGACGGCGGACCCCCTGGAGGGTCCGCCACCGGCCTCGTACGGCCGTCCTCCCGCGGGACGGGCCGTGATCAGCGCCGCTCCAGGCGGAACAGCCTGATCTCGCGCTCGATGCGCGCCTGGTACGTCGCGTACGGCGGCCAGAACCCCAGCACCGCCCGCCACGCCGCCGCCCGTTCGTCGCCCTCCAGCAGCCGGGCCCGTACGGCGATGTCCTGCCCCTGCCAGCTCACGTGCGCGTCCGGGTGCCTGAGCAGGTTCCCGGTCCAGGCCGGGTGGCCGGGCCGGCCGAAGTTGGAGCCGATCAGCAGCCAGCTCGTGCCCCCGTCCTCGGGCATGCACGCGAGCGGGGTGGTGCGCGGCTCGCCGGTCCTGGCGCCCTTGGCGGTGAGGACGACCCCGGGCAGCATCCGTGCGCTGAGGAGCACCTTTCCCCGGGTCAGCCGGTGCACCGCCTTGTCCATGGCGGGGATGAAGTGCGGTGCGATCTTGGCGAAGAGGAGGGTCGAGGAGACCTTCTGGATCAACGTGACGCCGGGAGCCATCAGACGGCCGCCCTCTCTGGGGTCGCGGACGGGCCGAAGAGGCCCGCGTGGTGCGCGGCGTGCGCGCGCAGGCGGTGGACGGGGCCGAAGAGCAGTTCGTCGGCGGCCGCCCGCTTGAAGTAGAGGTGGGCGTCGTGCTCCCAGGTGAAGCCGATGCCGCCGTGCAGCTGGATCGCCTCGCCGGCGGTGGTCCGCAGGGCTTCCAGGGCCTGGGCGAGGGCGAGGCCGGCCTGGGCCGGGTCCCAGGCGGCGTAGTAGGCGGCGGAGCGGGCCGCCTGGACCTGGACGTAGAGGTCGGCGAGCCGGTGCTTGACCGCCTGGAAGGAGCCGACGGCCCGGCCGAACTGCTCGCGCTGGCGCACGTACTCCACGGTGCGGGCCAGCGCCCGGTCGGCCGCGCCGACCGCCTCGGCGGCGAGGACGGCGGCCGCGGCCCGGCCGGTGGCGGCGAGGGCGGTGAGGGTGGCGCCGGGGGTTGCGCCGCCGTCCGGGCCCAGCGGTTCGGCGGGTACGTCGCGCAGCTGGAGGCGGCCCTGCGGGCGGGTCTCGTCCAGGGTCGTCTGCCGGGCCCGTACGAGGCCGGGGGCGTCCTCCCGTACGAGGAAGAGCAGGGTCCGGCTGCGGGCGAAGCCGCCGGTGTGCGCGGCGACGACGAGCAGGCCCGCGCTGTGCCCGTCGAGCACCTGGGGCACTTCCCCGTACAGCCGCCAGCCGTCCCCGGCCGGGTGCGCCTGCACCCCGCCGGCGCGGCCCCCGCCGGCCCAGTCGCCGGGGGTGTTGTCGCCGGTCAGGGCGAGTGCGGTGGCCAGGGCGGTGCCGGGGACGGCGAGGGCGGCCGTCAGCTCGCCGGCCGCGAGCGGCGGCAGCAGGGCGGAGCGCTGGCCGGGGGTGCCGAGGGCGGCGACCAGCGGCGCGGCGAGGGCGGCGGTGGCCAGGAGCGGCGAGGGCAGCAGCACGCGCCCGGTCTCCTCGCAGGCCAGCGCGAGGTCGCCGGGGCCGCAGCCGACACCGCCGTACTCCTCGGCGACGGCGAGGCCCGGCAGCCCGAGCCGGCGGGAGAGCTGCTGCCACAGCTCGGGGTCGTGTCCCTCGGCGGTGCGGACGGCGGCTTTGACCTCGTCCGGGCCGCTGCGTTTGGCCAGGATCTCGCGCAGGGTACGGCGCATCTCGTCCTGCTCCGCGGTGAAGGCGGCATCCATCGTCGGGCTCCTCCCCGTATCTGACGGGGCGTCATGTTAGGGCGGCGGGGATGAGATGCACAGGGGGCGGGGGCCCGGGGGTTCCGGGGCGGCGGGCCCCGGGGGTTCCGGGTGCGGGGTGGTTGTTGCGGCGCGCCGCGGGCCCCGGGGGCTCCGGGGGGCGGGGCGGGGGTCGCGGTGCGCCGCGGGCGCCGGGCGGCAGGGCTCCGGCGCATGCGGGCCGACGGCGGTCTGGCTTCTGACGTACCGTCAGATGTACCGTCCCCCCATGCCTGGACCCCTGTCTGCACCCCCGTCCCCCGCCGCACCCCGCCGCCGGGTCGCGGTGGTCGGCGTCGCCCTCTCGGACTGCGGCCGGGTCGACGGCCCGACCCCCTACGCCCTCCACGCGCAGGCCGCCCGCCGCGCCCTCGCCGACTCCGGCCTGGACCGCTCCGTCATCGACGGCTTCGCCTCGGCCGGCCTCGGCGTCCTCGCCCCGGTGGAGGTCGCCGAGTACCTCGGGCTGCGTCCCACCTGGGTCGACTCCACCTCCGTCGGCGGCTCCACCTGGGAGGTCATGGCCGCCCACGCCGCCGACGCCATCGCCGCCGGCCACGCCAACGCCGTCCTGCTGGTGTACGGATCCACCGCCCGCGCCGACATCAAGGCCCGCCGCCGCACCGCGAACCTCTCCTTCGGCTCGCGGGGGCCGCTGCAGTTCGAGGTGCCGTACGGACACACCCTGGTCGCCAAGTACGCGATGGCCGCGCGGCGGCACATGCACGCGTACGGGACGACGCCGGAGCAGCTCGCCGCGGTGGCCGTGCAGGCCCGGGCGAACGCCGCGACCAACCCCGACGCGATGTTCCGCGACCCCCTCACGGTGGACGACGTCCTCTCGTCGGAGCCGATCGCCGAGCCCTTCACGAAGCTGCACTGCTGCATCCGCTCGGACGGCGGCTGCGCGGTGCTGCTGGCGGCGGAGGACTACGTACCCGACACGGCGAAGGAGCCGGTCTGGGTCCTGGGGACGGGCACGTCCGTCTCCCACACGACGATGTCGGAGTGGGAGGACTTCACCGTCTCCCCGGCGGCGGTCTCGGGCCGCCTGGCCTTCGAACGCGCCGGCCTGACCCCGGCCGACGTGGACGTCGCCGAGATCTACGACGCCTTCACCTACATGACCCTGGTGACCCTGGAGGACCTCGGCTTCTGCGCCAAGGGCGAGGGCGGGGCCTTCGTGGAGAAGGGCCGCCTGCTCCGGGAGGGCGAACTGCCGGTCAACACCGACGGCGGCGGCCTCTCCGCCTGCCACCCGGGCATGCGCGGCCTCTTCCTGCTGGTCGAAGCAGTCCGCCAACTCCGAGGCGAAGCGGGCCGGGGCCAGGTCACCAAACCCGGCGGCCGACGGCCGCAGGTGGCGCTGGCGTCGGGCACGGGAGGGTGGTTCTGCTCCTCGGGGACGGTCCTGCTGGGCCGGGGGTAGGAGCCCCGCCCCCTGGACCGGGCGGGAGGGGGGATGGGGGCTTCCCGTCTCAGCGACTGGCGGACGTCTGGGGGGGTGCATGCTGGGGGCCGATGAGAGGGGCATGGACATGCAGTGGAAGATCCACGGGGAACGTCCGATCTACGAGAACCACTGGTTGAACGTGTGGTTCGCCGACGTGGAGACGCCCGATGGAAGCCGCTTCGAACACCACGTCGTCAAGTTGCGGAACCTGGCGGTGGCCGCCGTGGTCAACGACCGGCGAGAGGTCCTGATGATGTGGCGCCACCGCTTCATCACCGACACATGGGCCTGGGAGCTCCCCATGGGCCTGGTCGAGGCGGACGAGACCCCGGGTGAGGCCGCCGCCCGCGAAGTCCTCGAAGAGACGGGCTGGCGACCGGGTCCGATGAAGCCCCTCGTCTACGCCGAACCGGCAGCCGGGATCACCGACTCCCAGCACCACCTCTTCCGTGCCGACGGCGCCACGTACGCGGGACCGCCGACCGAGCTGAACGAATCGGACCGGATCGAATGGATCCCCTTGGCGGACATCAGGGGCATGATCGACCGTCGTGAGATCGTCAGCAGCGGCTCACTCGTCCCCCTGCTCTACGTCCTGATGGACGAAGGAATCCGCTGACCCCGTCACCCCGGACAGCGATCTGACACCTCTACCGGTCCCGGACGCGCTCCTGATCGTCATTCGGTGCAGGTATCAGCCCATGTCGGCCGCCAGTCGCCGAGACGGGAGGAGCGCGTAGCGATCTGTCGCGTCTGGGCCGCGCAGGTGGTTGCCACCGGTCCGGAATCACTGATGTGGGGCCCGGATGCCCGAGGGGTCATGGCCCCTGACCCCTCGCCTCGTCCCTGAGGGAGCCGCTCCTCGGACGTATCCCTGGTGACCGTTCTTTTGGGGGCTTCCCGGCAGTCTTTCGGCTTTCCGGGGCGGGTCGGTCGGTCAAGGGTCGCCGAAGGCGATCGCGAAGCGACGCGACCGAAGGGAGCGCCCTTGAGGGACCGGCCCGACACGGAATGACGATGGGACTGACGGGAAACCCCCGAACCAGCCCTGACACCGCCCAAGAGGGCACCGCTCCCCACCCCCGTCCCACCCCCGTCCCCTACCAGACCAACGCCTCCAGCGGCCGCCCGTCCCGGGCTATGCGCACGGTGTGGGCGGTGTGGTCGAAGTCGGTCAGCTCGATGTGGTCCGGGTCGGACCAGGCGGCCTGGAGGACGCCCTCCGGCCACTCCTGGTCCGGGCCCGAGCGGTACTCGGCGACCGGCCAGCGGCGGGCCGTCGGGAAGGGGCCCGCGTCCACATAGATCCGCCAGACCGGGTCGGTCAGCGCGTCGGTCCGCTCCACCACCAGCCGCCGCGGCGAACCGTCCGGGGCGGCGACGTCCCACTCGCGGTCCGGGAAGGGGTCGGCGGCCAGCCCGTACGCGGGGACGGCGAGGGCCCCGAGGGCCGCTGCCCCGGCCAGGACCTGGGCGGCCGCCGTGCGCACGTCGGCGCGGCGGGAGCGGAGCAGGGCGCCCCCCGTGAGGACGACGGCCGAGAGGACGGCCAGCAGCACGGGGTGGTTCAGCTCGGCCGCCAGCGCCAAGCCGCCCGGGCCGTCGTACAGCGGGGCGATGGCCGCGGTGGCTGCGCCGGCTCCGGCGAGGGCGA
The DNA here is from genome assembly GCF_040651895.1 of Streptomyces sp. NPDC048352. Lineage (NCBI taxonomy): Bacteria > Bacillati > Actinomycetota > Actinomycetes > Kitasatosporales > Streptomycetaceae > Streptomyces > Streptomyces sp. NPDC048352. Next base: position 57,828 of record NZ_JBEZKZ010000027.1, on the reverse strand, counting down.
ACAGCCCCCACCCGGCGGCTCTGTACATGTCCATGACCCCGCACCCTAGGTGCTGTCCGGCGGATCGTGGCCGGCGGTGCCGACCCGCTGGAGCGACCCGCCGGGCACCAGCTAGACCAGGTCCGCCGGTAAATGCCTCGACATCGCGCGCAGTGATCGGCGACGCTTCGCGCGATGACGAAAATCGACGACACGCCGCCCGCGTGGGACGAGCGCACCCAGCTCACCACGTTCCTCGACTACGCACGCACCACCGCCCGCGCCAAGTGCGACGGCGTCTCCGCGGAGAACGCCCGCACGGCGCTCCTGCCGGGCTCACCGCTGATGACCATGAGCGGAGTGATCAACCACCTCCGCTGGGTCGAGTACTACTGGTTCCAGGTGGTCTTCCTCGGCGAGGAAGACCGGGGTCCCTGGACCGAGGAGGACCCCGACCGCGAGATGCGCATCGCCGTCGACTTCCCCCTCGCGCAGTTGCTCGACGAATACGCCGACCAGAGCGCCCGCTATCGCGAACTCGTCGCCGGCAACGGCCTGGACGAGCGGGCCCGGCGAGCCGTCCGCAACGGCCTCCACGTCGACCTGCGCTGGATCCTCCTCCACCTCACCGAGGAGACGGCCCGCCACAACGGCCACCTGGACATCCTGCGCGAGATGCTCGACGGCACGACCGGCCCTTAGGCGGCCCGGCGGTCTCCCGGCACGGCACTAGCCTGGGGCGCATGAGCGACAGCAGCGCATTCCACGAGGTCCTGCACTCCCTGCGGGTGTGGGACGTCCCGCTTCCCGGCTTCGATCCGGCGGCCGCGCCCGGTGAGCCGCTGGAGCTGTTCCGGGAGTGGTTCGTCCACGCCGCCCGGGCGGGGCAGGCCGAGCCGCACACGATGAGCCTGGCGACGGTGGACGCCGAGGGGCGGCCCGACGTGCGCGTGCTGATGCTGCACGACGCCGACGAGCGGGGCTGGCACTTCGCCTCGCACTCCACGAGCGCCAAGGGCCGTCAGCTGGCCGGCCGGGCGGACGCGGCGCTCGGCTTCTACTGGCCGGCGGTGGGCCGGCAGGTGCGGATCCGGGGACGGGTCGTGGCGTGCGGGCCCGACGAGAGCCGGGCTGACCTGGCGGTGCGCTCGCGCGGGGCGCTGGCGGCCGCGCTGACGGGCCGGCAGAGCGAGGTGCTGGACTCCGCCGACGAGCTGGCGCGGGCGTCGGCGGCGTCGTGGGAGCGGGCGGGGGCGGAACCGGACGCGCCGGCGCCGACCTGGACGCGGTACGTACTCGAGCCCGCCGAGGCGGAGTTCTTCCAGGGTGACGCCGCCCGCCGGCACGTCCGCCTGCGCTACCGGCGCACGGACGGCGCCGCCTGGCTGCGTGAGCTGCTCTGGCCGTAGGCCGCCTCTTCCCGGGAACTCCAGGCGTCGGCCGCACGAGCCGAGCCCTGCTCCCGCGGCCGGAAGACCGCCACCCAGACGCCCTCCGCCGCCTCCCGGAAGGCGACCCGCAGGGGCATGCCGATGCGCAGGTCCCCGTACGGGCAGTCGACGACCTCGGTCATCATCCGCGGTCCCTCCGCGAGGTCGACGACGGCCGCCGCGTAGGGCACGCGCGTGCCGAAGGGCGGCAGGTCGTTGCGGTGGACGACCGACCAGGTGTAGAGCGTCGCGCGGCCGCTCGCCGCCTCCCACGTCACCCGGTCCTCGCCGGCCCAGCAGAAGGGGCAGAACTCGCGCGGGTAGTGGTGGGCGCGCCCGCAGTCGGCGCAGCGGCGCAGCAGGAGGCGGCCTTCGGCCGCGGCGTCCCAGTAGGGGCGGGTGAACTCGTCCGCGTCGGGGAGGTCGTACCGTACGGCGCTCACAGCAGGATTCCGATCGTCGCGTCGAGGGACCAGGTCTGCCAGGACACCGTGAAGAGGGCGACGAGCGAGATGAGCGCCATCATCGAGTTCTGTCCCTGCTCGGCCCAGTCGTGGATCATCAGGACGAGGTAGAGCAGGTTCAGCAGCAGCCCGCCGACCAGGGCCACCGGGGTGAGGAGTCCGAGCACCAGGCCGAGTCCCAGGGCGAGTTCGGCGTAGACGACGACGTACGCCATCAGCCGGGGCCGGGGCTGGACGACCTTGCGGAAGCCGCCCCGTACGAAGGTCCAGCGGTGCTTCCCGGCGACGTCGGCGGCCCAGGCGATGCCGGTGCCGCGCTGGAACCAGGCCTTCTTGTCCTTGTGCCGCCAGCTCTCCAGCCACCACAGGCCGAGGCCTATGCGGAGCACGGCGAGCCATTCGGCCCCGGTGAGCCAGACGGTCTGCATGGGGGCGCCCTCCTCGATCTGACGGTACGTCAGTTCAGCGGATGGTGGCCGATCCCGCAAGGGGCCTCACACGCCCGAGAACAGGCGCCCGTACCCCTTCACCCCGTCCACCGGCTCGCCCGCCGCACGCAGGGCGGCCCACAGCAGCACCTGGTTCGCGGTCAGCACCGGCCGTTCCAGCTCCGCCTCCAGGGCCGCGATCACCCCGACGGCACGGAAGCCGTTGCCGCCGACGACCACCGCCTCGGCCGCGTCGGGAACCTGCTCCAGCACCCAGCCGTACAGCGCGTCCGGGCGGATCAGCGCCTGCCCGCTGGGCAGCCCGCACGGGGCGGCGTACACGACCTCGAACCCGGCCTCCTCGTAGTAGCCCCGCCCCAGGTCGCTCAGGGTGGCGTCGAACCACGGCGGATCGACCAGCGCGAGCCGCCCCGCCCCGAGCGCCGCCAGGGCCTCGACGGCGGCGGCGCAGGTGGCGACCACGGGCCGCCCGCCGGCCCGCTCGCGCAGCCGGTCCAGCATGTAGGCCTCCCCGCGCGCGCCGATCACGTACGCGGAGCTGGTGAAGGCGTACGCGATCGCCGCCACCGGCGCGGCCGCCAGCAGCTCGGCGGCGTCGTCCACGTGCGGGGGCTCGGCGAAGGCGCGCACCGGGGCGAGCGGCACGGTGAGCCCCATCGCGCCGCCGGGCCCCATCGCCGCGAACGGCACCCGGGCCACGTGCAGGCCGACGTCCGCCGGGGCCATGGCGCGCAGCTCCGATTCGGGGCCGACGTCGGCGTGGGGGGTGAGGACACCGAGGCGGACGCGTACGTCCCACCCGTCGGGCTGCCACATCGCGCACTCCTCTCGGGGGCTGAACGCCCCACTTTGTCAGCATCCGCCCCGTCCGCACGACGGGCCGCGCCGGACCGGCCCCCGCCCGTGATCGATCCGCAATCGATTCCCTCCTCGACCGAGACCCATCAACGCTCGGTGGCGATACGCTCACTCCCCATGTCCGAGCCCGCGCCCGACCTGACCTCCACCCAGCCCCGCCCCGTGTACGTGATCGGCGCGGGCCCCGGCGGCCTCGCCGTCGCCGCCGCGCTGCGCGCCCGCGGGGTGCGCGCGGTGGTCGTCGAGCGGTCCGGGGCGGTCGGCGCCTCGTGGCGCGGCCACTACGAGCGGCTGCGGCTCCACACCACCCGGCGGCTGTCGGCCCTGCCCGGGCTGGCCATCCCGCGCCGGTTCGGGCGCTGGGTCGCGCGCGCCGACGTGGTGCGGTACCTGGAGCAGTACGCCGAGTTCCACGAGCTGGAGCTGGTGACCGGCGTCGAGGTGTCCCGGATCGAGCGCGCCGCCGACGGGCAGGGCTGGACCCTGCACGCCTCGGGCGGGCGCCTGCTCGCGGCCCGCGCGGTGGTGGTGGCGACGGGCTTCAACCACACCCCCGCGCTGCCGGACTGGCCGGGCCGCGCGACGTACACCGGGCAGTTGCTGCACGCCCGCGACTACCGCGAGCCGGCCCCGTACGCCGGCCGGGACGTGCTCGTCGTCGGCGTCGGCAACACCGGCGCCGAGATAGCCGTGGACCTCGCCGAGGGCGGGGCGCGGCGGGTGCGGCTCGCCGTGCGCACCGCTCCGCACATCGTGCGCCGCTCCACCCTGGGCTGGCCGGCGCAGCGCACCGGGATCCTGGTGCGCAGGCTGCCGGTGCGGTGCGTGGACCGGCTCGGGGCGCTCGCGGCCAGGGCCGTGCCGGACCTGTCGGCGTACGGCCTGCCGCGCCCGCGGACGGGCCTGTACAGCAGGGTGCGGGAGGGGGCGGTGCCGGTGCAGGACGTCGGCCTGATCAGGGCAGTGCGCTCGGGCCGGGTGGAGCCGGTGGCCGCCGTGGCCGGCTTCGACGGCGCCGAGGTGGTCCTGGCGGACGGTACGCGGATCACCCCGGACGCGGTGGTCGCGGCGACCGGCTACCGGCGCGGGCTGGAGGGCCTGGTGGGGCACCTGGACGTGCTGGACGAACGCGGCCGCCCCATCGCCCACGGCCCGCGCGCCCCCCCGGAACGCCCCGGGGCTGTACTTCACCGGGTACACGAACCCGATCAGCGGCATGTTCCGCGAGCTGGCCCTGGACGCCGTACGCATCGCCAGGGCGCTGTCCTAGAGGGCCGAAACCAGCCCTGTACCGGAACGAACACCTCTGCCACCGTTCAAGCACACCACCTCCACCACCTTTCCTGCGCATCCCTGTTCCTGACGGCGTGTCAGTTCAGTAATCTGACTACGCGTCAGTTAGGGATTCTTCGAGCAGGGAGCGGGCGAAGCGATGCTTGGATCTACTCACGGCACCCTCACCACCGACTTCCGCGCACGCGTCGAGGCCTGCGGGGAGTCCCCCAGGACGGCCGTCCACTCCACGGCGGCCCCCTCCGCCGAGGACTCGGCCGCCCTGGACGTCAGCGGACGGCCCCTGCACTCCGACGTCCCCGACCTGGACCGGTTCTTCCGGCCCGAGTCCGTGGCGGTCATCGGCGCCTCCGACACCGACGGCCGGCCCAACACCGGCATCACCCGGCAGCTCATCGCCTGGGCCGAACGCGTCGGCGCCCGCGTCCACCCCGTCCACCCGACGCGCACCGCCGTCTTCGGCCTGCCCTGCCACCCCTCGGTGGCCGAGCTGCCCGAACAGGTCGACCTCGCGGTGCTCCTCGTGGCCGACCCGCTCCCGGTGATCGAGGAACTGGCCGACACCAAGGTCAAGTTCGCCGTCGCGTTCGCCTCCGGCTTCGCCGAGACCGGGGACGCCGGCGCAGCCGCCCAGGCGCGCCTGGCCGCCGCCGTCCGCCGCTCCGGGCTGCGCCTGCTCGGCCCGAACACCAACCTCAACGCCTTCCAGGAGTTCCGCGACGACCTCGACGGCCCGGCCATCGCCCTCATCACCCAGTCCGGCCACCAGGGCCGGCCCGTCTACACCCTCCAGGAGCTGGGCATCCGCCTGTCCCACTGGGCGCCGACCGGCAACGAGGCCGACCTGGAGACCTCCGACTTCATCTCCTACTTCGCCGAGCGGCCCGAGGTCGGGGCCATCGCCTGCTACGTGGAGGGCCTCAAGGACGGCCGGTCCTTCCTGCTCGCCGCCGACCGCGCGGCCCGCAACAAGGTCCCGGTCGTCGCGGTCAAGGTCGGCCGCACCGAGACCGGCGCCCGCATGGCCGCCTCCCACACCGGCAAGCTCACGGGGGCCGACACCGTCGTGGACGCCGCCATGCGGCAGTTCGGGGTCATCCGGGTCGACGGGCTGGACGAACTCCAGGACACCGCCGCCCTCCTGGCCCGGGCCCGCCCGCCGCGGGCCGACGGGGTCGTCGTGTACTCCATCTCCGGCGGCACCGGCGCCCACTTCTCCGACCTCGCCACCGAAGCCGGCCTGACCCTGCCCACCCTCTCCGAGGCCAAGCAGGCCGAGCTGCACCAGTGGATCCCGCCGTACCTCAACGTCGCCAACCCCGTCGACAACGGCGGCCACCCCGTCGGCGACTGGCGCGGCCGGAAGATCATCGATGCCCTCCTCGCCGATCCCTCCGTCGGCGTGCTGATCTGCCCGATCACCGGCCCCTTCCCCCCGATGAGCGACAGGCTCGCCCAGGACCTGGTCGACGCCGCCGAAGCCACCGACAAGCTGGTCTGCGTCATCTGGGGCTCCCCCGTCGGCACCGAGGAGGCCTACCGCACCACCCTGCTCGGCTCCTCCCGCGTGGCCACCTTCCGCACCTTCGGCAACTGCATCACCGCCGTCCGCGCCTACCTCGGCCACCACCGCTTCACCGCCTCGTACCGCTCCCCCTTCACGGACGCCCCCCGCACCCCCTCCCCCTCCCACCGCAAGGCCCAGGCCCTCATGCGCCCCGGCCAGCAGCTCAGCGAACACGCGGCCAAGCAACTGCTGCGCGCCTACGGCATCCGCGTCCCGCGCGAGCAGCTGGTGACCAGCGCGGCGGCCGCCGTCCGCGCGGCCGGCCTGGTCGGCTACCCGGTCGTCATGAAGGCCTCGGGCCCGCAGCTGGCCCACAAGACGGAACTCGGCCTGGTCAAGGTCGGCCTCACCTCGGCGAGCCAGATCCGCGACGCGTACCGCGAGCTGACGGACACAGCCCGCTACGAGAACGTCCCGCTGGACGGGATCCTGGTCTGCCAGATGATCGAACGCGGCGTCGAGATGGTCGTCGGCGTCACCCAGGACACCCTCTTCGGCCCGACCGTCACCGTGGGCCTGGGCGGCGTCCTGGTGGAGGTCCTGGGCGACGCCGCGGTCCGCGTCCCGCCCTTCGGGGAGGACCAGGCCCGCACGATGCTCCGCGAACTGCGCGGGCACGCCCTGCTGGAGGGCGTGCGGGGGGCACCCCCGGCGGACGTGGACGCGCTGGTGGAGGTCATCCTGCGGGTCCAGCGGATGGCGCTGGAACTGGGCGACGACCTGTCCGAACTGGACATCAACCCCCTGATGGTCCTCCCCCGGGGCCAGGGCGCGGTGGCCCTGGACGCCCTGGCCGTATGCCTCTGATTCCTCACGGCTCGTACGGGCGGAGCCGGATCCCCTCCCCGCCCTTCGCCCGTTCCCCGGACTCCGCCCGGACCCGCGCCTCAAACGCCGGCCGGGCTGGGTTGGGCCGACCAGGCAGGGTCATGCCCGCGAGGCGGGGACGCGGACACGCGACGGAGGGGGCGGGGGCGGGGTGGGGTGTCGTCCGGGACTAAAACGAGATGAATTCGGCGCGCGGTACCGCTCCGCCACCCGACCCGGAACAGGCGCCGAACATCGAAGCCCGTCCCGGACGACACCCCACCCCGCCCCCGCCCCCGGCCCACAGCACCCCGCCACCCACACCCCGCACCCCGCACCCCGCACCCCGCACCCGCACCCGCACCCGCACCCGCACCCGCACCCGCACCCGCACCACCCATACGCACAACTCCGGCCCCAGGAGCCCCCATGGACGAGATCCTGCACCGCGTCGACGCCGGCGTCAGCTGGATCACCCTCAACCGCCCCGACGCCATGAACGCCCTCACCCCGGACCAGCGCGAGCGCGTGATCGCCCTGCTCGACGCCGCCTCCGCCGACCCCGGCATGCGCGCCGTCGTCCTCACCGCCACCGGCAAGGGCTTCTGCGCCGGCGCCGACCTCCGCAGCAGCGGCACCACCGGCCCCGGTCCCAACAGCGGCAGCGCCCCGGCCGACCGCGTCGCCGGCGACGTCGCCCGCCTGATCCGCCTCGGCGCCCAGCGCCTCGTCACAGCGGTCCTCGACTGCGAGAAGCCCGTCATCGCGGCGGTCAACGGCACCGCCGCCGGCATCGGCGCCCACCTCGCCCTCGCCTGCGACCTCGTCATCGCCGCCGAAACCGCCCGCTTCATCGAGGTGTTCGTCCGCCGCGGCCTCGTCCCCGACGGCGCCGGCGCCTACCTCCTGCCCCGCCTCCTCGGCCCGCAGAAGGCCAAGGAGCTGATGTTCTTCGGCGACGCCGTCCCCGCCCAGGAGGCCGCCCGCCTCGGCCTCGTCAACAAGGTGGTCCCGGACGGCGAGCTGGAGGTGGCCGCCCGCGACTGGGCCGAGCGCCTGGCCCAGGGCCCCACCCGCGCGCTCGCGCTCACGAAGCAGCTGGTCAACGCCTCCCTGGACGGCGACCGGGCGACCGCCCTGGCCGCCGAGGCCACCGCCCAGGAGCTCAACATGACCACCATCGACGCGAACGAGGGCGTGGCGAGCTTCGTGGAGCGCCGCACCCCGAAGTACGTGGGCCGCTGACCGTCCCCCCGCCCCGGGGAGCGGCCGGGCCCCGGGGAGCAGCCCCCGGCCCCTACATCCGCGGGTCCGGCTTCAGCAGCGCGAACACCGCTCCCGCCGGGTCGGCGCCCCACGCGATGCGGCCGACCCCGGGTACGTCCGCCGCCGGCATCAGCACCGCGCCGCCGTTGTCCTCGACCACCGAGACGGTGGCGTCGCAGTCCGCCACGTGGAAGTACGGGACCCAGCGCGGCACCATCGTGGACGCGCCGCCCGCCCCCTCGCCCTGCGGCGCCACCCCGCCGAAGGACCCCTCCTGCTGGTCGCCGTCGCCGACGCTCAGCACCCGGTACGTCATCCCCGGCACCTCCCTCTCGGTGGACCGCCAGCCGAACACCCCGGCGTAGAACCGGATCGCCGCGACCGGGTCCGGTACGTGGAGCTCCACCCACACCAGGCTGTTCTCGGCGGAGGCCAGCTCCAGACCGCCGGTCTTCCCCGGCTGCCAGGAGGCGAACTCCGCCCCCTGCGGGTCGGTGAACTGCGCCAGCCAGCCCTCTCCCATGACGTCCATGGGTTCCATCCGCACCCGCCCGCCCCCGGCCCGCACGGCCTCGGCGGTGGCCCGTACGTCGGGGCTCTGGAAGTGCACCATCCACGCCGAGCGCGCGCCCTCGTCGGTGAGCGGGCCGAGGGCGGCCACGGTCCTGCCGCCAAGCCGGAAGAACCCGTACCCGCCCGCCTCGGGGCCGGCGGAGACGAACTCCCAGCCGAAGACCGCCCCGTAGAACGCGGCGGCCGCGCCGGTGTCGGGGCTCCCGAGGTCGAGCCAGTTGGGCGATCCGGTACGGAAGGCGGTGCCGAGCATGGGGTCCTCCAGCGGGTGGGGCGACACGGTCGGTGGCCACCATGCCCACCCCTCGGGCGGAGGGCGGCGTGCGGCCGCCCGGGCCCGGGCGGATTCACCCGTTCGGTGGTCGCAGGTCAGGCCCTCAACCGCCCACGGCGAGCCCCACACCCACGAGCAGCATCACCAGCAGCCCCGCGCCCGTGACGGCGGCGGCCCGAGCGAGCATTTCCAGGGGCCGCGCGTCCCGGGCCCGCGCGTACAGCGCCCCGGCGACCGGCAGTACCGCGAGGCCGGCGGTCCACGCCCAGGCCGGCCCGAAGGGCAGCCCGCGCGACCGTCCCCAGGCCGCGTACAGCGCCGCGAGGGCCGCGCCCAGCAGGACGGCCGGGCCGGCGGCGGGCAATCCGGTACGCCGCCCCAGGGACCGGGCCGCGGCCGCGACCGGCAGGGCGAAGAGGACGGCGTGCACCAGCCCCAGCAGCGGCAGCAGTACGGGCCCGAGGACGAGCAGCAGCAGGATCCCGAAGGCTCCGCCGGCGGCGGGGTCGTAGTCCTCGTGCCGGGAGGCGATCAGCACCGAGCCCGCCGCCAGCAGCAGCGGCTGCCCGGCCGCCAGGGCCAGGGCCCCGGGCAGCTCCCGGGCCCACACGCTCGCGGGCTGACGCGGCTGCGGCTCCCGCACGTGCGGCCCCCGCACCTCCGGCTCGGCCACCTCCGGCTCCCGCGCCAGCGGCCCCCGCACCTCGTGTGCCATCGCCCCCACCCCCGCCACTTGAACGCGTTCAACCAGCCCGCACCCTACACCCGCACCCCGACCCGGCCTCCGCGCCCCTTCCCATCTGACGTATCGTCAGCTTCAATCGGGAGGGTGATGGGACACGCAGGGATGGCGGCCACCGTCGTCCGATACCTCAGGTCAGCCGGCTCTCCCACCTCCGCCGGACACGTCGACGCCCTGCCCCGCCCCGACCTGCGGGCCGTCGGCGAGGACGAGCGCGCGCCCGTCGATCCCGCCGAGTTCCGGGCCGTCCTGGGCAACTTCGCGAGCGGGGTCACCGTCATCACCGCCCCGGCCGCCGAGGGCGAGGAGGGCCCGGCCGGCTTCGCCTGCCAGTCCTTCGCCTCGCTCTCCCTCGACCCGCCCCTGGTCACCTTCATGGTGGCCCGTACGTCGACCACCTGGCCGCGGATCGCCCGCGCCGGGGTGTTCTGCGTCAACGTCCTCGGGGCCGCACAGGGCGAGCTGTGCAGGGCCTTCGCGGTCAGCGGCGCCGACAAGTTCGCCGGGGTCCCCCACCGGCCCGCCCCCGTGACCGGATCCCCGCAGCTGGACGACGTACCGGCCTGGATCGACTGCCGCATCCACGCCGTCCACACCGGCGGGGACCACCTCATCGTCGTGGGCCGGGTCGAGGCCCTGGGCGCGGCCGGCGAGGACGGCCCGCTCCTCTTCCACCGCGGCCGCTTCGCCCGCCTGGCCGACTGACGCCCCCGCCCCGCCCGCCGGTTATCCTGCGGGCGACGTCAGGGCGGGGGGCCATGGGGAACACGTACGGGCCGGGTCGGACCCGGTGGACCACCACCACCGGATGGCTGATGCTGGCGAGCGCCGTGGCCGCCGTCCTGTGCGCCCTCGTCGGAGTGAGCCCGTACCCGCCGCTGACCACGGAGACGTCCCTGGCCGGCGCATCCGTCCTCTTCGCGGTGTGCTGGGTCGCGGCGTCCCTCCACGCCCGCCGCCTCCCGCCGAAGGCCGACCTATGCAAGCGGCCGCCGGGCCGGCGGAACCGCGCGTTGATCCACGTGATCGCCTTCGGCGTCCCCCTCGCCACCTTCGCCGCCCTGATCATGTGCTTCACCGAGTCCGGCGAGGAGGGCAGGCGCACGGAGCGGCTGGAGCGGGCCGGCTACGACCGCCACGAGGCCCGGATCGTCCGGCTGGCCGGCGAACCGGAGCACACCCCGGCCACGGACGACGGCAACGAGCACTACACCACCGACGTGGTCGTCCGCGTCCCCTACGACAGCGGCCCGCGGGACGTCGCCGTCGCGGGTGTGCACACCGGGAAGCGCCCCGAGCCGGGCGCCACGGCCGAGGTCTACTTCGCCCCCGCCCACCCCGAGGTCGGCGTGGGCACGTCGCCGGTCCGCGCCCCCGCCGGTCTGCTGGTCACCGCGATCTTCCTGATCACCCTCGGGCCGTGGCCCTTCATCGCGGGCGCCGCGATCAAGTCCTCCATGGAACCTGAGTACGTGGACCGGCTGCGCCGCTTCGACGCCCGGACCCACCTGCCCGCCCTCGGCCTGCTGCTCCTCGGCGTCCTCGCGCTGCTGCCGGTGGCCCTGGGCGTGCCGGTGGCGGGCTTCACCCGCCTCTGGGCCCCGCTCGCCCTCCCCGCGCCGGCCCTGGCGCTGACCTGGGTGGCCCGGCGCGCGTAGTGCGGCCGGGCCACCGGCTCAGAAGGTGAGCACCCCGCGCGCGACCCGCCCGTGGCGGGCGTCGTCCACGGCCTTCGCGAAGTCCTCCACCGGGTAGACCTCCGTCACCAGCTCGTCCAGCAGCAGCCTGCCCTGCCGGTACAGGTCGGCGTAGAGGGCGATGTCGCGCTGGGGGCGGGAGGACCCGTACCGGCAGCCCATGATCGTCTTGTCCAGGTACAGGGAGGACACGAGGAACGACGCCTCCTCCGCGAAGCCCGGCACTCCGAGCAGCACCGCCTGTCCGTGCCGGTCGAGGAGGTCGACGGCCTGGCGGATCAGTGCGACGCTGCCCACGCACTCGAAGGCGTGGTCCGCGCCCGTCGGCAGGATCTCCCGTACGGCGGCCGGGGTGTCCTCGACGGCCGAGGCGTCGATGAAGTGGGTGGCGCCGAACTGCCGGGCCACCGCCTCCTTCGCCGGGTTCGCGTCCACCGCGACGATGGTGGCGGCGCCCGCGATCCGGGCGCCCTGGAGGACGTTCAGGCCGATCCCGCCGGTCCCGATGACCACGACGGTCTCGCCGAGGCCGACCTCGGCCCGGTTCAGCACGGCGCCCACCCCGGTGAGCACGCCGCAGCCGATCAGCGCGGCCGAGGTCAGGGGGATGCCGTCAGGGATCTTCACCGCCTGCACGGCCTTGACGAGGGTCCGTTCGGCGAAGGCCGAGTTGGAGGCGAACTGGAACAGCGGCTTGCCGTCCCGCGAGAACGGCCGGTCGGGCATCCCGATCGCCTTGCGGCACATCGTCGGCCGGCCCCGGTCGCAGTCCGCGCACGTCCCGCAGTTGGCGAGGGTGGACAGGGCGACGTGGTCCCCGGGCGCCACGTGCGTCACACCCGCCCCCACCGCCTCGACCACGCCCGCGCCCTCGTGCCCGAGCACCACCGGCGGCGGGAAGGGGATCGTCCCGTCGATCACCGACAGGTCGCTGTGGCACAGCCCGGCCGCCGCCATCGCGACCAGCACCTCCCCCGGCCCGGGGTCCCGGATCTCCAGGTCCCCGACCACCTGGGCCTGCTTGCCGTCGAACACGACGCCTCTCACCTGGGCTCCTTAGGCAGGCCGAGCACCCGCTCGGCGATGATGTTCCGCTGGATCTCGTCCGAGCCGCCGTAGATCGTGTCGGCCCGCGTGAACAGGAACAGGCGCTGCGTCTCGTCGAGCCCGCGTTCGTACGGCGCTCCGCGCGCCCACGGCCCCGGCCCGGCCGTCGCCGCCGCGCCCCGCACCGCCACCGCCAGCTCCCCGAGCCGCCGGTGCCACCCGCCCCACAGCAGCTTCGCCACGCTGGGCGCACCCGCGTCGCCCGCCGCCCCCAGGGTCCGCAGGGCGTTCCACCGCATGGTGCGCAGCTCCGCCCACTGCCGTACGAGGCGCTCGCGCAGGACCGGGTCCGGGGAGCCCGAGGCGGCGTGGTCCCGGACCACGCGCTCCAGTTCGGCGGCGAAGCCGATCTGCTGGACGAGGGTGGAGACCCCCCGCTCCAGGGCGAGCAGGCCCATGGCGACGGCCCAGCCGTTGCCCTCGCCGCCGACGACCTCCTCCGCGAGGGCCCCGTCGAAGAAGACCTCGTTGAACTCCGCCGTCCCGGACATCTGCCGGATCGGGCGGACCTCCACCCGCCCGGGCTGGTCCATCCGAACGAGCAGGAAGGACAGGCCCCGGTGGCGGCGGGAGCCGGCCTCGGTGCGGGCGAGGACGAAGCACCAGTCGGCCTCGCGGGCCAGGGACGTCCAGATCTTCTGCCCGGTGACGCGCAGCCGCCCGGACGCGCCGCGCCCGGGTTCGCGTACGGCCGCCGTGCGCACCGCGGCGAGATCGGATCCGGCACCGGGCTCGCTGTAGCCCTGGCACCACAGCTCCTCGCCGCGGGCGATCGCGGGCAGGAAGCGGTCCTTCTGCTCGCGGCTGCCGTAGGCGATCAGGGTAGGCGCGAGGAGGTTCTCCCCGATGTGACCGACGCGGGCGGGGGCGCGCAGCGCCGCGTACTCCTCGGCCCACACCACCTGCCCGGTGAGGGAGAGCCGGCGGTTGCCGTACCCCTGCTCCTGCCAGCCCTGGCCGATCCAGCCGCCGCGCCCCAGCTCCCGCTCCCAGTCGCGGCGGGCGTCGACGCCTTCGTGCTCGCTGCCCGGGCCGCCGAGGCCGGCGGCCTGCGCGTACGGGCCCACGAGGTGCGCGGTGAGCCAGGCGCGGGCGCGGGCGCGCAGTTCCTCGTCCTCGGCCCCGAAGCTGAAGTCCACGCGGCGCCCCTCTCAGGCGTTGGGCCGGTCCTTGGCGGCGGCGGCCCTGGCCATCGCCTCCAGTTGGCCGAGCATCGGCATGGGGTCGGTGCCCACCGTCCCGGGGAGGAAGTCGGCGATCTTCTCGGGCGTCCAGGGGCCTTCGGCGTAGCCGGCGCGCAGTTCGCGCGGCTGGGCCCAGACGGCGATCTTGGGGCCGGCGACCGTGTAGACCTGCCCGGTGATGCCCTCGCCCTTGGCGCGGTCGCTGAGCAGGTAGGTCACGAGCGCGGCGACGTCCTCGGGCTCGCCGATCTCCTTCAGCTCCATCGGCACGTTGGCGGACATCCGGGTGCGGGCGACGGGGGCGACGGCGTTGGCGGTGACCCCGTACTTGTGCAGCCCCAGGGCGGCGCTGCGCACCAGCGAGATGATCCCGCCCTTGGCCGCGCTGTAGTTGGCCTGGGCGACGGATCCGGTGTGGTTGCCGCTGGTGAAGCCGATCAGGGTCCCGGAGCCCTGCCGGCGCATCACGGCGGAGGCGGCGCGGAAGACGGTGAAGGTGCCTTTGAGGTGGGTGGCGACGACGGGGTCCCACTCCTCCTCGGACATGTTGAACAGCATCCGCTCGCGCAGGATGCCGGCGACGCAGACCACCCCGTCGACGCGCCCGTACCGGGCGAGGGCGGTGTCGACGATGCGCTGGCCGCCGGCCATGGTCGAGACGTCGTCCGCGACGGCGACGGCCTCGCCGCCGGCGGCCTGGATCTCCTTGACGACGTTCTCCGCGACCTCGCCGGCCGGCTCACCGCCCTCGATGCCGACGCCGTAGTCGTTGACGACGACCCTGGCGCCCTCGGCGGCGGCGGCGAGGGCCACCGCCCGGCCGATGCCGCGGCCGGCGCCGGTGACGGCGACGACCTTCCCTGCCAAGAAGTTCCCCACGGACGACCCCTTCCCGTACTTTCTGACGGACCGTTAGATTCTATGGCCTGTCGGATCCCTTCACACAAGCCCTAGGAGCTGATGGCCGGTGACGCTGCCCCCCGAGTTCCACGACATCGCCGAGCGGATCAACAACTGGGGCCGCTGGGGCGCCGACGACGAGATCGGGACGCTGAACCTCATCACCGACGAGGTGGTGCGGGCGGCCGCCGCGGAGATCCGTACGGGCCGCCGGGTCCCCCTGGCCCTCCCCCTCGAGGAGGGCGGGGTGCAGACCGGGATGATCCCGGGGCGCGTCAACCCGCTGCACACGATGGTGCAGATCAACCAGGAGATCTTCGGCCCGGGCACGGTCGCGTGCAGCGACGACGCGGTGACGATGGGACTCCAGGCCGCCACCCACTGGGACGCCCTGACCCACGTCTCGCACTCGGGCCGGATCTACAACGGCCGCCCCGCCTCCACCATCACCGCGCACACCCGCGCGCAGTTCAGCGGCATCGACAAGGCCCGGCACATCGTCTCCCGGGGGGTCCTGCTGGACGTGGCCCGCGCCAAGGGCCTGGACCGCCTCCCGGGCGGCCACGCGGTCACGCCGGGGGACCTCGCGGAGGCGGAGGAGTTCGGCCGCGTCACGGTCCGCGCGGGGGACGTCGTCCTGGTCCGTACCGGCCAGATCCAGGTCTGCCTGGCGGGCGACCGGCACGGCTACGGCTTCCCCTCGCCCGGACTCTCCGTCCGCACCCCGGAGTGGTTCCACGCGCGCGACGTGGCGGCCGTGGCGAACGACACCCTCACCTTCGAGATCTTCCCGCCGGAGATCGAGAACCTCTGGCTGCCGGTGCACGCCCTCGACCTGGTCGAGATGGGCATGCACCAGGGCCAGAACTGGAACCTGGAGGAGCTGTCCACAGCCTGTGCGGAAGCGGGCCGCCACTCCTTCCTGCTGTCCGCGATGCCGGAACCTTTCGTCGGCGGCACCGGCACGCCGGTGGCCCCGGTGGCGGTCCTCTGACCCCCGCCATCACGCCACGCCCGCCGGGCCGGTCCCGCGGACCCGGGCCGGCCAGCGGAAACGGTGCATTGACCACACACCTGATCGGATACCCCTGCGGCTGGTGGGGCTGACGCGCTCGGGGATATCCCTCCAACTGCCGCGAACCGGCCGATTCCCCCCTTCATGCCGCGACTCGGCTTCGGAACGATGAGTCCCGCGACTCCCAGGCCGCCGCCCCGAACGGCCGGCCTGACAGGCTGCCGAAGAAGAAGAGGGGAACACCCATGTCACCGCGCAGGATCCTCGCGATGATGACCGCGACCGCGGCCCTGATGGCGGGCCCGGTACTGACAGCCGAAGCCTCCACCTCGACCGCCTTCTCCCAGCAGACCCGCGCCGCCGGACTGACCGCCGCGCAGGCGGCCGAGCTCCAGCAGCGGGTCGACGCCGTACTCGCGTCGGACCCGCAGGCCCGCCAGACCTCCGCGAACAAGCTGACCACCGCCGGCGGCGAGCTGGTCCTCAGGGCCCCGGGCCAGACCGAGACCCGCGACCTGGCCGCCCCGGGCGTGGCACTGGCCTGCAACGACGGCCACCTGTGCATCAGGGACGGGCAGGGCAACAACTACGACTACTACCGCTGCGGCTACTACAGCTTCAGCGGCATCGGCGACGGCACGTTCAACAACAACCAGACCCCGGGCACCCGGGCCCGCTTCTACAACCAGAACGGCAGCGAGCGCTGGTCCAACGTGGCCAAGGACTCCGGCACGGCGTCCTGGACCCCGGTCTACCACATCCGCCCCTGCTGACACCCCGACCCGGCGCCCGGCGCCCCCGCCCCACCGGGCGCGGGCCCGGGCGCCCCGGTTTCCCCACCTCTCCCGCACCCCGCCCCCGGAACCAATCGCATTTGTGTTCGCGTCACCTGACGGGTAGACAAGGATGCTCGCGAAGGCAGCTCGACCTCGGGGGGCGGGTCAGAAGTGACCGACCACGTACCGATCAATCCGTGCACGATCCCGCAGTTCACGGGTGACCTGGACGCGTTGGAGCAGGACCATGCGGCCATCACGACGGCCGCGGGGACGTTCCGTGACGCGGGTGCGAACGTGGACGCGGAGTTCCAGGGGCTGTCGGCGTTCTACTCGGCTCCGGAGGCCGCGAAGCTGTTCGCGACGACGAAGCCGGTCAAGACGGACAGTGATTTCTTCGCCGACCAGCTGGAGTCGGCGGCGAAGGCGCTGGGCGAGTACGTCACCGAGGCCCGTCCGATCGTGGCGCGGCTGAAGGAGCTCCAGGCGAAGGCGACCACGTTCTCCAACAAGATCGCCGGGGATGAGCACTGGAAGGACGACGGGGACAAGATCGATGAGAACAACGATCTGATCCACGACGTCAACGCGGCGGCCGAGGCCTTCTGGGCGGCCGAGCGGACCTGTGCGAACAAGATCCGTGCGCTGTACTGTGCGCCGCCTTTGACGGTGAACGACGGTTCCAACGGCGCGAACATGTACGGGTACAAGGCCGAGGACCTGAACAAGGTCCAGGACCTGCCGTGGGGTTCGCAGCTGGAGGAGACCCACCGGGCGTGGGAGGTCGGGTACTGGGTCAAGTCGTTCGTGTGGGACGGCATCATCGTCGACGGCATCTGGGGCACCATCCGGGGCCTGGGCACGCTGGTGGGTGTCGACGGCTGGGACGCGGCCGGGCAGGCCTGGACGGGCCTGGCCAAGCTCGCCACCGGACTTGCGATCACCACGGTCCCGGGTGTGGGGACGGCGTTCTGGATGGCGAAGGACAAGGACCTGCCGCCGTGGTTCCGGGATTCGCGTAAGGCGGTGAAGGAGACCGGCAAGGCGCTGGTGGCGTGGGACGAGTGGGGCAAGAACCCGGCGCGGGCGGCGGGCGCGGTCACCTTCAACGTCCTGACCACGGTGTTCACCGGGGGTGCGGGCACGGCGGCGAAGGCGGGCACGGTCGCGAAGGTCATCAGTGTGGCGGGCAAGGCCGGCAGGCTGATCGATCCGATCACCTACATCGGCAAGGCCGGCTCGCTGGCGAAGCTGAAGATCGGTGACCTGTTCGCGAACCTGGGCAAGGTCGACGGGGCGTTCCCCAAGCTCGACGACGTGGTGTGGAAGGACCTCCCCAAGGCCGACGCCCCCGGGATCAAGTTCCCGCACCCGGACGACACGGTCCAGCTCACCGACGACGCGCTCGGCCGCCCCCAGTACTTCGACAAGGTCACCAACCAGCTCCTGGACCACAAGGGCCTCCCGAAGCAGGACCTCACCTCGGTCCCCAAGGGGCCGGACCACCCGCTGGCCGAAGTCCCGGTGCGCCAGGAAGTCCCGGTCGGCGTCGGCGCCCACACGGCGGACGTCACCTCCCACACCCCGGCCGGCACCGCCACCCACACCCCGGGCGGCACCGCGTCCCACACCCCGGGCGGCACGGCCGACAACATGCCGCACAACAGCCACACCGAACCCGGCGGCACCGGAGGCACGGGCCACGGCGGCACCGACACCACCCCCACCGGCGGCGGAGCAGCGCACACCGACACCACTCCCTCCACCGGAGGCAGCCACGGCGGTGGTGGCGGCGGCATCCCCCACCAGGGCGGCGGCATCCCCGACCTGGGTCACGGGCACGGCGACGGCCCCGACCCGGCGGCGCCCGGCAACGGCGGACGACCCGAGCTGCCTCCGCACCGGGAGAACGCGCACAAGTACACGGACGCCGAGAAGCGGCAGATCATGGAGTACCAGGTCCACCGGGCGAACGACCCGACGGACCCCTACTTCAAGAAGTACTACAACAAGCTCGGCTACCGCCTGCGGGCCGACGTGCCGGACCACACCGGGCTGGTCCCGCCGCAGCTCGTGGAGACCGCCCCCGACGTCTGGGTGCCGAAGTCGGACATTCCGCCGCCGGTCCCGCCGGACTACCTGGGCAAGGCCAAGTCCGTTGACCACAAGGACGTGTTCGTCACCCAGGAAATGCGGGATTCGCTCGATCAGGCCGCGAAGGAGCGTCACGACGCCATCACCGCCGACAAGGGTCCTCACGACGCCTATGGCGAGGCCAAGAAGGCACACAAGCTCCACAACACGGCGGAAACCCAGGCGGCGCTCGACGCTGCCAGGGCGGAGCACGCCCCGCTTCACGAAGCCCTTTCCAAGAAGAGCGAGGCGTACGGCGAGGCCATAGCCAGGGAACACGCGATACCGAAGGAGTTCCCCGGTGCCAAGGAAGAGACGCTGCACGGCCCGGCCAACGGAAACGACCAGTTCGACCAGGTGTACAAGCACGGCGACCGGTACGTCGTGGTCGAGGCGAAGAGCCACGTCACCACGGACCTGGGCGAACGCCGGATCAACGGTACCCGCGTCTCGCAAGGAACCCGCGCGTACTTCGAGGACATTCTTGAGCAGATGAAGAAGCGCGGAAGGGACATCGAGAGCGAAAAGATCCTCTACAAGGCCCTCAAGGCAGCATTGGACGCGGAACCGCCGCGGATCGACTATGTCGTCGTCAAGGGAGCCGACAACACGGGAACTTACGCCGGATACACTCTTCGCCGTTTCGATCTCACCAAGTGACAGGAGATACGATGACCGTCTTCGTGGCCGGCCATTCGGAGCCGAGGCCCGACAGCGCGGCCTGGGTCAACGAGCTCTGTGAGGATCTGGTCAGCGACCTCGCAACCCTCACCTCCCCACGTAGGATCGAGTCGGCCTGGAAGGACGCCGCCTTCAACGTCGCAGCCTGCTTTGGGGTGGACCCGCAGGGCGCCGCGCTGGGTACCTGGGAATCCGTGGTCGCGGCGGCGCAGCTGGGAGTCGCGCTGTTCCGCACGGCGGGGATGACCGAGGGAACGACCGAGGTGCGCATCCACCACGAAATGCGAACCCTGCCGGCTGCCGGACCCTCTTGGCAGGCGAGCGCACCCACGTGGATCGAGGCGTTCTGGTACGCGATCATCACGCGCGACCAGCCGAAGATGACCGAGTTGTGCGAGCTCCCGATCGACGTCCTGCGCGCCTCGGGCGCGGACCACGACGACTACCTCTACCACTGGGTCGCCACCCTCCAGGCGTACTGGCTCAAGCGCCCCGAGCTGGTCCCGGAACTGACCCTGACCTTCCAGCGCTCCCACCCCGACGTCGCGGTCATCGCGGGACGCGAGTACATCCAGCAGGTCGCCTACCCGCCGATCAACCTCTTCTACAAGTTCCTGCAGAAGGACGAGGAGGGCTTCCACGCCGCCCTCCTCGAAGCCCTGGAACTCCACAAGCAGTACTGGACCGCCACCCCCGAACGCGCCAACGACATCGACGGCCTCGTACCGATCGGCATCCTCGCCGTGACGTGCCTCGCCTACGACGGCGGCATCCCCGTCAACGTCGAGTCCCCGTACCTTCCCGAGCACCTCCTCAAGCGCTCCTGGGTCGGCGAGTTCGAGGTCTGATCACCACAGGCGGAACGAAAGCGCCTCGTACGCTGAATCCGTACGCGACGACGGACAGGAGGCGGCCGAGGTGACCGGGACGACGACGGCGGCCGAGGTGATGGCCGAGCTGGCGGCGCTGGAGGACCCGAGGATCCGCGCCGTGAACGAGCGCCACGGTGACGACCACGGCGTGAACCTCACCAGGCTGCGCGCCGTCGCCAAACGCCTGAAGACACAGCAGGACCTCGCCCGCGACCTCTGGGCGACGGACGACACCGCCGCGCGGCTCCTCGCGCTCCTGATCTGCCGCCCGAAGGCGTACGACCGGGACGAGCTGGACGCCATGCTGCGCGGGGCGCGCACGCCCAAGGTGCAGGACTGGCTCATCGGTTACGTGGTGAAGAAGAGCCCGCACGCCGAGGAACTGCGCGCGGCCTGGTTCGCCGACCCGGATCCGGTGGTCGCGAGCGCCGGCTGGGCGCTGACGACCGAGCGGGTGGCGAAGAAGCCCGCGGGGCTCGACCTCCCCGGGCTCCTCGACACCATCGAGGCGGAGATGAAGGACGCCCCGGACCGCCTCCAGTGGGCGATGAACCACTGCCTGGCCCAGATCGGCATCGAACACCCCGAGCACCGCGCCCGGGCGCTCGCCATCGGGGAGCGCCTGGAGGTACTGAAGGACTACCCGACCTCCCCGGGCTGCACGTCCCCTTACGCGCCCGTCTGGATCAACGAAATGGTCCGACGGTCGACCCCGTCGACCACGCGGTAGAACGGGCAGGAGCGTTCGCGAGGGCGGAGGAGCTGGAGGGGGACGAGCCGGGGGTGCGCGTGTACGCGACGCAGACACCGGTGGCCGCCTTCCCGCGGGCGGCGGTGGAGGGTTTCCCCCGGTGGCGGACGGGCGGTCTGAGTCGCCCCCGCACGCACTGCCCTCCCGCCCCGGAAATCCAGGTGCCCGCCTCCCGACCGCCCCGCTAGCCTGCGCCGCTATGACACCCGAACTGCAACGCCCCCCGCTCCAGGCAGACGAACGCACGGCACTCATGGGCTGGCTGGACCTTCAGCGGCAGATCCTGCGCTGGAAGTGCGCGGGGCTGGACGACGCGGACGCGCACCGCTCGGTGATACCGACCTCACCCGCCATGACCATGGCCGGCCTCGTCTCCCACATGCGCTGGACCGAGCACACCTGGCTGGAGGTGCTGTTCCTCGGCGGCGACGAGAAGCAGAACCCGGCGTTCGACGAGTCGGACGAGGACGCCGACTGGCACACCGACGGCCGCCCCCTCGCCGAGCTCCTCGCGGAGTACGAGGCCCAGTGCGCCCGCAGCAACGCGATCATCGCCGCGGCCTCCCTGGACGACACCGGCCGCCACCCCGGCTTCCGCTCCGGCGGCGCCAACTCCGCTGGATGCTGATCCACCTGGTGGAGGAAACCGGACGCCACGCGGGCCACGCGGACATCGTTCGCGAGCTCCTGGACGGCACGAAGGGCTACTACTAGCCCTGCGGCGGGGAAGCCCACGATGCGGGTCACCCCATCGAAAGCCGAGATGCTCACACAGATCGATCAATTCAAGCAGCGCTTCGACGCGAAGAAGGTCCAGTTCATCATCCGCACACCGGACGGAACTGTTTTCGTGCCGCTTGACGGCCGCTTCACACCGGAGGTGGCACGGTGATCGCCAGTACAGCCGTTGCCCGTTGGACCTGGGGCCGCGATAGCGAGACCGCAGACCTTGTCTCGAGCTGCCTTGCCGATCTCGCGGCCGCACACTCGGCCCTTGCGGAGCATCAGATGGCCCGGGGTGAACCGGTAGTGCACCTGTCCGTGCCGGAGTGGGGAAACCCGCAGAATCGCTTGTTCGAGGACGAGGTCAGGCTGCCCGAAGGCCGTAACACGTCGCAGGTCGAACGTCTCTGCGGCGTGGTGAGAGGGGCGCTTCGCCCGGGCCGCATCGGATCCGTCGACGCGCACGTGTACTGCTCGGGAACGCGCGACGGCGAGGCGGGCGGGCCTGAGGAGAGGACGTTCCTTCTCAGCGCGTCCGCATTCGAGGGATTCGTCACCGTTGAACTGATCACGTACTCGGACATCTGGATGAGCCACGACCTCAGAGGACGCGCCCAGCCCGACGTGTATGCGGCGAACGCGCCCCGGCTGTCGGCAGCCCTTCAAGGTCTTGCCGAGGCGCTTGGCTCGGAAACGGACCCGGAAGACCCCACGTATTTCGGCAAGGCGACCGAGACAGGTGTGGAGAACTTCTTCGACAGCGACAGCCGCGCCTCGGACGTGTGGTCCAGCTTCGAGATCCCCTATCGGAAGCGACGCTTCCACCACACTGCCGTTTCCGACGTCACGTACAAACGCTCTGCTGAGGGCTAGGTGCAGTATGTTGCGGTCTCGAATGCGCACGGCGTGGTGCTCGGATACGTATGGACATCCGATGCCGAAGCGGCCGCGAGCTTCGAGCCGAGGGATGCCGCCGGTGAGGAGGCCTTCACGGTCGGGCACCTCTACCTGGAGCGCTTGAGCGCTGCCTGCGCACGCGGCCTGTCGCCCTCCCAGGCCCTCGCCGAACTCACGGCGCAGATGGGGACCGGCAAGCCCCGCAGGGTGGATCTGGCCTCTCTTCGGGAGCTCGCCGGCGAGGACCGGCCTGGATAGGGCCGCTGCAGCGACCCGCGGACGGAGCACGAAGGACGAAGGACGACGCAAGTGTGGCGCGACACCGCGAGCAGCCAGCGCCGCGGTCCAGGCGCGGACGGTCGACGGCGCCGGGGTCTCACTCGCCATGGCACTCGGCCGAGCGCACGAGGACCTCACCGCCGCCACTGGTACCGGCCTCGCCGGCCGCTCGCGTTGCCCTGGTCGGCCGACGGGTGACGACGCGACGGGGCGCCTGTCCCGGCGCGGGACGGGAGCGGTCCCCGGGAGCGAGGGCATGGGTCAGAGCCCCACCCCTGCCGCGTACGCCGCCGCTCCCTCCGCCGTCGGCCCCGCCCAGGCCACGTAGCCGTCCGGGCGGATGAGGAAGACGCCGTCGCCGTACGCCCCGTACGGCGGGATGTGGATCGGGCGGGTGCCCGGGAGGGTGGCCTTCGGGGTGGTGCCGACCGTCAGCAGGGTCCAGTGCGGGCCGCGGAAGGCGTCGAAGAGGCGCAGGCCGCCGCGGACGCCGTCCGGGGCGCGGTCGCCGGCCCGGAGGGCGTCCGGCGGGAGGTCCGGGCGGGTTTCCACCGCCAGGGACGAGCCGCGGTAGCCGAGGCCGAGCTGTCGCGTGGCCGTGCCGCGGCGGGCCTCGCCGCGGTGGATCCGGGTCGACAGGCCCAGCATGTCGGCGGCGACGGGCAGCCGTTCCTCCTCGTAGGTGGCGAGGAGGGACTCGGGGGCCGCCCCGCGCAGCACCGCGGCCAGCTTCCAGCCCAGGTTGTAGGCGTCCTGGACGCTGGTGTTGAGCCCCTGGCCGCCGGCCGGCGAGTGGACGTGCGCCGCGTCGCCGACGAGGAAGATCCGGCCCTCCCGGAACCGGTCGGCCAGCGCCGCGCGCGGCCGGAAGTCCGACGCCCAGCGCACCTCGGTCACATCGGCCGCGTCCAGGTGCGAGCGGGCGGTGATCAGTGCGCGGAGGGCGGGGAGGGAGAGGTCCACGGGTCCGGCGGACGACGGGAGCCCGGCCGCGACCTGGAAGTCCTCCGTCCCCGCCAGCGGGCAGATCGCCAGGAAGCCCGCGCCGGCGTCCGGCGGGAAGACGTGCCAGTGGTCCCGGTCGAGGCCGGTGATGCGCACGTCGGCCACCAGCACCGGGTCCGGGTCGACGGTCTCTCCCGTCATGCCGATCCCGAGCGTACGCCGCACCGTGGAGCGGCCGCCGTCGGCGGCGACCGCGTACCGCGCCCGGACCGGCGCGCCGGAGGTGAACTCGGCCGTCACCCCGTCCGCGTCCTGCGCGATGCCGGTCAGTTCCCGGCCGAAGGCGACCTCGCCGCCCAGTTCGGTCAGCCGGGCCAGCAGGATCTCCTGGGTGCGCCACTGGGGAACCATCCACGGCTCGGCGTACGGCGCCTCCTCGCCCCCCGGCCCGGTTTCGTCGGCGTCGAACATGGCGTGCTCCCCGACCCGTTCGCCGTCCCGCCAGATCATCCCGACCGGGTACGGGCCGCCCGCCGCCCGAATGGCGTCGAGGACGCCGAGGTCGTCGAAGACCTCCAGCGTGCGGGGCTGGATGCCCTTGCCGCGCGAGCCCGGGAAGAGGCCGGCGGACCGCTCCACGAGGAGGGCGCGGACCCCGTGGCGGGCGAGGTCGACGGCGAGGGCGAGCCCGGCCGGTCCCGCGCCGACGATCAGTACATCGGTGTCCAACGACTTCTCCTTAACGGTGTTAAGTGACGCGACTCCCCGAGCGTGCCCTTAACGCTGTTAAGCTGTCAAGCGTGGCTACGCGCAGATCCCCCAAGCTCGACAAGAAGCAGGCCGTCGACACCTCCCTCCGGCTGCTGAACGACCTCGGCCTCGACGGGCTCAGCCTGCGCGCCATCGCCAAGGAGCTCGACGTCCAGGCACCCGCCCTGTACTGGCACTTCAAGAACAAGCAGGAACTCCTCGACGAGATGGCGACGGAGATGTACCGCCGGATGACCGCCGACGTCGCCCTCCCGCCGGACCTCTCCTGGCAGGACCGCCTCCTCGCCGCCAACCGCGGCCTGCGCACCGCCCTCCTCCGCTACCGCGACGGCGCCAAGGTCTTCAGCGGCTCCCGCTTCACCGGCACCGAGCACGCGACCCTGATGGAGGAGCACCTGCGCGCCCTCACCGGCGCCGGCTTCACCCTCGCCCAGGCCGTCCGGGCCACCACCACGGCGTACTTCTTCACCCTCGGCTTCGTCACCGAGGAACAGGGCGTCGAGCCCCTCCCCGGCGAACGCCGCGACGGCTACGACGTCGCCGAACGCGCCGAGCGCCTCGCCGGCTTCCCCCTGGCCGCCGACGCCGGAGCCGACCTCTTCCAGGACTACGACCAGGGCTTCGAGGAAGGCCTGCGCCTCGTCGTCGCCGGCATCGCAGCCCGGTACGGGATCGTCCGATGACCGGACGCGGCTACGGGTTCTACCTCCCCTCCAGGCCGGACCCGGCCGTCCTCGGTCCGATCCTCGACGCCGTCTTCGCCGTCGGCGAGGGAGCCGTCGAGGTCGGGCCCGAGGGGGAGGCCGACGGCTGGCGGTGGGACACGCCGATCCAGTGCGGGTACGAGTGGTTCGGGCCCGGCGACATCGCCTGCCAGCTCCACGTCTACGCCGGCCCGGCCGTCCCGGACCCGCCGTCCACCGAGACCGTCGCACGGGCGCTGGCCCGGGAGTTGGGGACGGCCGTGATGACCGACCCGGGCGGCCTGCCGTGGATCTACCGGGTACTGACCCCCGGCGGCGGGTCGACCTTCGCCCGGGTCGACGCCCTGGACGGGCCGGCGAGCCTGGTCACGCACACCCAGGCCCGCGTCGCGGCGTTCCCGGACGCCGTGGTGCAGGGGCTGCCCGAGGTGGTCCGGTCCGCGCCCCTCGCTCCCCCCGGCACCGACCCGCGCCTGTGGCGGTGGACCGACCTGATCTGCCGCATGGAGGCCGGGTGGCCGCCCGTGCGCTGGTACGGGAGCGACATGTACCGCGAGGACCTGGACGAGCGGGACGCGCTGCGCGACCTGGAGGGCGATCCCCGCCTGGAGGCCCTCGACGCCCGGTTCCGGGCGCTGACCGTCGCGGACGACGGCCAGGAGACCGGCGCCGACCCGGCGTCCGCCCCCTGGTACCGGCTCCGGCGCCCCGCCGTACTGCCCTGGCGGGTGCTGCTGCCCGCCGACCCGGCGGCCGCCGACCGGCTGTGGGAGTGGGTCCGGGACGGCGCAGAGGGCGGGGAGGACCTGACGGAGCTCGACTTCAGCGGGGCCGTCCTGGACGGCGCCGACCTCAGCTCGTCCTGGGCCTACGACGCCAAGCTGGCCGGCGCCCGCCTGGTCGGCACCTGCTTCCACCGCTCCCACCTCAACGGCGCCGACCTCAGCGGGGCCGACGCCACCGGCGCCTGCTTCGTACGGGCCGACCTGGATGACGCCGTGCTGCGCGGCACCGTCCTGGACGGCGCCGACCTCGTCCGGGCCGACCTGTACGGGGCCGACCTGCGCGGCGCGAGCCTGCGCGGCGCCCGCATGCTCGGAGCGGGCCTCCACGGCGCCGACCTGCGCGGGGCCGACCTCAGCGGCGCGGTGCTCCGGCAGAACGGCTTCAAGGTGGTGCTGGACGACGACACCCGCGTGGCGGGCCTGACCGGCACCGTACTCGGCCCGGCGGAACACGCGGCGGCCGACGGCACCCGCACCCCGCTCGCCGGAGCGGCCCTGGAGGACTGGATCCGCGCCCGCGGAGGCGACGTACGGGTCAGCGAGTTCGACACCATCAGCACGTAGTCACGACCCCGGGGAGCGGTCGGCCCGGTGCGTTCGGGAAGGACCGGGCCCGAGTCGAAGTTCTCGGCGTACAGGTCGGCCCGGCACACGGCGCGCCGATTCACCACCCGCCCTCCGGCGGGGGCTGTCCCAGGATCCGCACCCGGTGCGCTCCATCCTCCAGCTTCCGCCAGCGCCGGCAGGCGAGGGTTTCCGAAGAAGGGCAAGGCCCCGCCAGCGTCCTGGCTGAAGTCAACCGCCGGACTCGTATCGAATTTGAGTTCGCAACAGCTCACCGGTAGACATTGCCAGGGATAGGTAGATCATCTTCTGGGGGCGGGGAATCTGTGGCGGATCACGTACCGATCAACCCGTGCATGATCCCGCAGTTCACGGGTGATCTGGAGGCCTTGGAGCAGGACCGGACCGCGATCGCGGCCGCCGCGAGCACTTTCCGCGAAGCCGGCGCCGACGTCGACAACGAGTTCCAGGGCTTGGCCGCGTTCTACACCGCACCGGAAGCAGCCCAGCTCTTCGCCACCACGACCCCGGTGCGAACGAACAGCGACTTCTTCGCGGACCAGCTGGAATCGGCCGCGACGGCGCTGGGCGAGTTCGTCGTCGAAGCACGCCCGCTGGTGGCCCGCCTCAAGCAACTCCAAGGGGAAGCCACAGCCTTCACCAACAAGATCATGGGCGACGAGCACTGGAAGGACGACAAGAAGAAGACCGACGAGAACAACGACCTCATCCACGACGTCAACGCGACCGCCGCCGCCTTCTGGACAGCTGAACGGGTATGCGCAAGCAAGATCCGAGCCCTGTGCGGCTTGCCGCCCCTGACCGCCGATGACGGATCGCACGGCGCGAACATGCACGGCTACACCGCCGCCGACCTCAACAAGGTCCAGGACCTGCCCTGGGGCTCACAACTGGCGGAAAGCCACCGCTGGTACGAGATCGGCCACTGGACGAAGTCCTTCGTCTGGGACGGCATCATCGTCGATGGCATCGTGGGCACCGTCCTCGGTCTCGGCACCCTCGTCGGCGTCGACGGAGCGGACGCCGCAGGCCAGGCCTGGAAAGGTCTGGCGAAACTGACGACGGGCCTGGCCCTCACCACGCTGGTCCCCGCATCGAACGTCGTGTTCTGGACCGCCGACGACAAGGCGATGCCCCCCTGGCTCCGCGACTCACGCAACGCGATGAAGGAAACCGGCAAAGCCCTCGTCGCCTGGGACCAGTGGAACAAGAACCCGGCCCGCGCCGCCGGCGCAGTCACCTTCAACGTCCTGACCACCGTCTTCAGCAGCGGCGCAGGTACCGGGGCCAAGACCGGCGCGTTCGCCAAGGCCATCAGCGCGGCGGGCAAAGCCGGACGCCTCATCGACCCCATGACCTACGTCGGCCAGGCCGCCGGCAAGGCCGGCTCCCTCGCCTTCAGCAAACTCAAGATCGGTGAACTCTTCGCCAACCTCGGCAAGGCCGACGGAGCCTTCCCTAAAGTCGACGACGTCACCTGGAAGGACCTACCCAAGGCCGACGCCCCCGGTGTCACCTTCCCCCACCCTGCCGAAACCGTCCGTCTTCCCGACGACGCCCTCGGACGCCCCCAGTACTACGACAAGACCACCAACCAACTCCTCGACCACACCGGCACCCCCAAACAAGACCTCACCGCCATCCCCAAAGGCACCGACCACCCCCTCGCCGAAACCCCCACCCGCCAGGAAGCCACCGTCGGCGCCCCGAGCACCCACACCGCGGCAGGCGCAACCCACACCCCCGGCGGAGTCGCGGACAACACCCCGCGCAACAGCCACACAGAACCGGACGGTGGCGGGAGCACCCGCCCAGGCAGCACAGACACCACCCCCACAGGCGGCAGTCGAGGCGACGGCCCCGCAGTCCCCCACCAAGGCGGAAACGCCACCGACAACCTCGGCCCCGCACCGGCCCATGGCCACGCTGGAGCCGGCCATGGTACCGGTGGTCCCGCGGGTGACGGCGCGCGGGCTGGTGACAACACATCCACTCGGAGCAGCGCGCCCGCACACCCGGACCCAGTGGTTCAGCGCCACGTCGATCTGGCGAATGACAATCCCGAGTGGCGTCGGCAGCACTACCGGAAGAACGCTCGCCGCCTGAGCGCGGAAGGGACGGACGAGCTCGGAAACCCGCTGAGCATGCTGCGCGAGACGGGGGATCCGGCACGGCCCTACACTGCGACAGACGTACAAGTCCTGAGCCCTACCTACTTGGGTCCCAGGGTCCACGGGGACCTGTCGACCCTTCACCCCGATTACCTCGAGGGACTACACCAGCGAGCGGCGGATCGTAGCACTGCCATCGCATACGATAACGCCGCCGAACGAGTCAAACTGGCTGCAATTGCAGAATATGACAGCTTCCCGACGCCAGAAAACGAAATCATTGCTAGGGAAGCCGTTTACGAATATAAGAGCACGCACACGGCGATGGGTGACGCCGGCGAACATCTCGGTGAAGATGCCGCGAAGTTCCATGCGATGCGCGACATCGACCCGCACGCGGTCAGGCTGGATGACGGAGCACGCGGGGCGCACCGGTTCGACCAGATTTGGCAGACATCCGACGGCCGTTACGTCGTCATAGAAGCCAAAGCTTCGCCCACAACCAAGCTGGGCGGCCGCAATCTTCCCGGCGGAGAGGTGCGGGCACTGCAGGGAACGCCCGAGTATTTCGATGAAATACTCCTGCAAATGCACAGTCGAGGAGAAAGCGACTTGGCTGACGCATTGACGATAGCGCGCCAGGATTCAAACCTGGACTATATCGAAATTAAGGCCAATCCCGTGGATGGTCGCTACAATGGCTACTTCAAGAGATTCTTCGATATTGGCAGAGGATGATCAATGTGACTGTACTCGTCCCCCGGCATGAGCTGCCCGGTGATCTGGGAAGCCGTGCCGAGAAGCTCGACAAGAGCGCAGCGCGGAACGTCGAGCGGCTGGAGTCGTCGCCCGCCGGGTTCCGGCTGGCCTTCGGGACGGCACTGCTCGCGGCCTTCACGCACTGCGGCGAGGACCCTCGCGCAGCCGGCCTGGCGACCTGGGAGGCGTGGGTGACGGCCACGCAGGTCGGCTCCGCGCTCTTCGCCACGTCGACCGCGACGACCGGCACGGTGAAGTGCCGCATCACCGACGAAGTGCGGGTCATCCCGGCGACCGGGCCGCAGTACCACAGCAACGCGGAGAACTGGATCAACGCCTTCTGGCTGGCGATCGCCTGCGGCGAGCCGGACCGGATGACGGCCCTGGCCCGGGTACCCCTGGAGCTCTTGCGGGCTTCGGGTGCCGAGTACGACGCGTACGTCTACCCGTGGATCGCGACCCTGCAGACCTGGTGGCTCGGCGGCGGCGAGCTGGGCGGGCTGCTGGACGCGGCGATCGCAGGTACCGACCCGGAGGGACTCGAGGGCGATGACCGGGACCTGATGCTGCGGGTCCTCTACCCCCCGATGAACCTCTTCCTGAACTACCTCACCGGCGACCACGCACGCTTCAACGAAGCCCTGGCCCAGGCCCTCCAGTGGCACAAGGAGTACTGGACGCGCGCGGACGGGGGCGCGGCTGCGGGCAACGCGAGCAGCTTCGTCGCCCTCGGCCCGCTGGCCATGGCCTGCCTGGCCCGCGACGCGGGATTCCCCCTGACCGTCGAGTCCGAATACCTGCCGAAGCACCTCGTCGCCCGCAGCTGGGTCGGCGAGTTCGACACCATCAGCACGTAATAACGACCCCGGGGAGCGGTCGGCCCCGCACACGGCGTGCCGCCCCCTGGGCAGAGCGTGGGCAATATTCGAGGAGTCATAACGTGGCTACGACCGTTTCCCGGCACTCGTTCCCCACGGAACATGCCGCCGAAGTCTTGCGGTGCTGACCAGTAGTGCGGGCCGGCTCGTCGACGGCCTGGAGGAAGACCCCACCGATCTGGGAGACGCCCTGCACCTGACGCTCACGCTGGCGAAGTCCCACTGCCTCCTGGATCCCGAGGCCGGCGAGCTCACCACCTGGGAGTCCTGGGTGACCGCCATGCAAACCGCCTCGGCGCTGTTCACCGCAGCCTCCACGGGCGGGGGGACCGTGACGTGTCGCATTGCGGACAAGGTCCGAGTCCTGCCGGCGACGGGCCCGCAGCCCTACGCCGACGCGGGAGCCTGGCTGGTGGCCTTCTACCTGGCAGTCGTCTGCCGCGAGAAGGCGCGACTGACGGCTCTGAGCCACATTCCTGTTTCCATGCTCCGTGAGTCCGGCTCTCGAAACGACGAGTACGTCTACGCGTGGGTGGAGACGCTCCAGACGTACTGGTCGGGCGGCACGGGCCTGGGCGACAAGCTGGTCGCCGCGGTCGACGGCACCGACCCGTCAGTTGTTTCCGTCACCGATGAGGAGCTCGTGGCGCAAATTCTCTATCCGCCGATGGAGCTTTTCCACCGCTTTCTCCGCCAGGACCACGACGGTTTCAACAGAGCGCTGGTCGATGCCCTCCAGTGGCACAAGGAGTATTGGAGCGACGGGGACCGCGCCCTGCAGGGTGCTGGCCTGGTCGCGCTCGCCCCACTGGCCATGGTCTGTCTCGCCCACGATGCGGACTTTCCGATCGATGTTCGGTCGGAGTATCTGCCGAAGCACCTCGTCGCCCGCAGCTGGGTCGGCGAGTTCGACACCGTCAGCACGTAGTCAGGACCTGCGGGTGGCGGCGTGCGGTCGTGCACGCCCCGAGCGCGGCACGGCAGCCGCCACCCCACGACCCGCACTCGTCAAGGCACAGGACCCTTGGCGTCCCCTCGCGACGAATCGCTCACCACCAGGGTGATCAACAGGTGACGAACCGTCAACACCTCGTTAGAGGTACACGCGCGGTTCCCGCATCAGCCCACATTTTTTCGGGACCCCCTCAGGGCCCTCCGCCGCGGCCCGGTCGATCTCGCACCAGATGCGTTTGCCCGCGCCCTCGCGCTGCCAGCCCCACCGGTCCGCGAGGCCGTCCACCAGCTCCAGGCCGCGTCCGCCGGTGTCCTCGCCGCCGGCCTGGCGCCGGGCCGGGGCACGGTCGCTGGCGTCGGCGACCTCGACCCGCACCCCCGGTCCCCCGAGCAGCATCCGGAGCACGGCCGGACAGCCCGTGTGCACGACCGCGTTCGTGACCAGCTCGGAGATCAGCAGGATCAGCGTCTCGGCGAGCGGCTCGTCGTCCCCTATGCCGGACCCCGCCAGCCGGGACCGTGCCCACCGGCGCGCCCGGCCGACCTCGGCGGGGTCCGGTCCTACCTCCAGCTGTACCTGAAGCACCTGCACCGCTCACACCATCCGAACCGGCGGACACTTCGCCTCGCGACGGGATGGGATCACCCGCTGTGACCCCCGTGCCGAGCAGCATGGTTGACGTACAGTCACCACAACAAGCGCTTCGGGCATATTCCAGCGCGAAGGAGTAGGCGTGGTGCATACTGTGCGACGCTCACGCCGCTCAACCGCTCGCATCGTCGGAGCGTACCGTGGCACGCCCCCGCCTCCGGGCCGCATCGGGCTGGGTGAAGGACACAAACCGATATCAACTCTCTGTAATCGGACATGCGTCCCGCCCCGTCCCTCCCGTGCCCTGCCGGGTCCTGCACGGACCTCCCGTCACAGCCCGCTACGGCGACCCGCCCCCTACGGCGCCGCGTCCCGCTCCAGCGCCTCCGCCAGCAGCTCCTGCGCCAGCAGTTCCTCCGCCCCCGCCGCCGTGCGCCACTGCTCCGCCCGCACCCAGGCCCGCTTCAGGTGCAGGTGGACGTCCGCCTCCCACGTGAAGCCCATTCCCCCGTGCACCTGGAGGCAGTCCCGCGCGCCCCGCACGGCCGCCCCGTCCGCGAGCAGCTTCGCGGCGGCGATCTCGGCGGGGTCGCCGGTCACCGCCGCCGCGTAGACCGCCGTACGGGCCACCTCGGCCCGGACCAGCATTCGCGAGCACAGGTGCTTGACGGCCTGGAAGCTCCCGATCGGCCGCCCGAACTGCTCGCGCTCCCCCGCGTACCGCACCGCCAGCTCCACCGTCCGCAGCGCGCTCCCGGCCTGGAGCGCCGCCGTCAGCAGCGCCCCCGCGTCCCGGTACTCGGCGGGCAGCGCTCCGGCGGCCCGCCACAGCGGGGTCAGCGGATCCGCCGACCGCACCGGCTCCCCCGCCGGGACGCCGTCCGCCCCCAGCACGGCGTCGGCCTCCCCCAGGTGCGCCACCAGCGGCCCCCGGAGGTCGAACGCGGTCACCACCGCCGAGCCCGAAGCCGCCCCCGGAACCACCCCGGCAGCCAGGTGGGTGGCCACCAGTGGCCCCGGCACCAGCGCCCGCCCGGCCTCCTCGAAGACGACCACCGCCTCCGGCAGGCCGAGGCCCACCCCGCCCTCGGACTCCGGCAGCCGCAGCGAGAAGAAGCCCGCCTCGCCCAGCTCCCGCCACAGCCCCCGGTCCACGGCCCCGCCGCCCCCGTCGGCCGCGGCCGCCTCCGCCCGCGCCACCGACGCCCGCAGCGCGTCGCGCCCGTACCGCCCCGCCAGCAGGTCCCGTACGCCCGCCCGCAGGTCCCGCTGCTCCGGCGTCGGCTGGAAGTCCACCGCCCTCACCGCCCCTTCGGCAGGCCGAGGATCCGCTCGGCCACGATGTCGTGCTGGATCTGCGAGGTGCCCGCCGCGATGGTGTACGACAGCGACGAGAGCCGCTCCGCCGTCCACTCCTCCTCCAGGGACAGGGACCGGGCCCCCAGGACCGCCGCGGCCGCCTCGTACAGTTCCTGCCGCGCGTGCGAGTACGCCAGCTTGAAGACGCTGCCGCCCGCGCCCGGGACGCCGCCGGAGCGCTGTGCCGCGCTGACGTTCCACTGCGTCAGCCTCCACAGGGCCCCGAACTCCCCGTAGAGCCGTCCGAGGGTGCGGCGCAGGACGGGATCGTCCCAGCAGCCGTTCTCCTTCGCGGTCCGGGCCAGCCGGGACAGGGTCCGCCGGCAGGCGACGACCTCGCCGACGAAGGCGGTGCCGCGCTCGAAGGACAGGGTCACCATCGTGACCCGCCAGCCGTCGTTCTCGGCGCCGACCCGGTTGTCCACCGGGATGCGGACCTCGTCCAGGAACACCTCCGCGAACTCGGCCGACCCCGCCAGCGTGCGCAGCGGCCGGACCGTGACGCCGGGCGCGTCCATCGGCATCGCCAGCCAGGAGATCCCGCGGTGCTTGGGCGCCGCCGGGTCGGTCCGCACCAGCAGCTCGCACCAGTCGGCGACCTCGGCGTGCGAGGTCCAGATCTTCGACCCGGTGACCACGTACGCGTCCCCGTCGCGCACCGCCCGCGTGCGCAGGGAGGCCAGGTCGGAGCCGGCACCGGGCTCGCTGAAGCCCTGGCACCACACCTCGTCCCCGCGCAGCACCGGCGGCAGCCAGCGCGCCCGCTGCCCGGCGGTGCCCTCGGCGGCGATGGTGGGCCCGGCGTGCAGCAGGCCGACGAAGTTGGCGCCGACGTACGGGGCCCCCGCGCGCTCGGTCTCCTCCAGGAAGATCAGGTGCTGGGTCGGGGTGGCCCCCCGCCCGCCGGCGTCGACGGGCCAGTGCAGGCCCGCGTAGCCGGCGTCGTACAGCCGCCGCTGCCAGCCCAGGTCGTAGGCGCGCCGGCCCGGCCAGTCGTCGGGCGAGGGCCTGGCGGGCAGCTCGGGCAGCACCTTGGCGAGCCAGGCGCGCAGCCGGGTGCGGAACTCCTGCTCCTCCTCGGTGTAGGACAGGTCCATCAGCGCGCCCGGTCCCGGTCGAGGGGCAGGCCCAGCATGCGGATGGCGTTGCCGCGCATCAGCTTGTAGACCGTCTCCTCGTCGAGGCCCGCCACGTGGTCGAGGGCGACCTCCTTGGTGTGCGGGAAGGTCGAGTCGACGTGCGGGTAGTCGGTCTCGAAGGTGGCGTTGTCGCGGCCGACGACGTCCAGCGAGGCGATGCCGTGCTTGTCGCGGAAGAAGCAGCAGTAGATCTGCCGGTAGTAGTACGTGGACGGCGGCTCGGGGATGAGCCCGCGCACCCCGCCCCACGCGCGGTGCTCCCGCCAGACGTCGTCGGCGCGTTCCAGCGCGTACGGGATCCAGCCCATCTGGCCTTCGCTGTAGGCGAGTTTCAGGGCCGGGAAGGTGACCAGGACGCCGCTGAAGAGGAAGTCCATCATCGAGGCCATGGCGTTGTTGAAGCTCAGGGAGGCCTGCACGGCGGGCGGCGCGTCGGGGGAGGCGGCGGGCATCTGGGAGGAGGAGCCGATGTGCATGTTGACGACGGTGCCGGTCTCCTGGCAGACGGCGAAGAAAGGGTCCCAGTACCCGGAGTGGATGGACGGCAGCCCCAGGTGGGTCGGGATCTCGGAGAAGGTCACGGCGCGCACGCCCCGGGCGGCGTTGCGGCGGACCTCCGCGACGGCGAGGTCGATGTCCCAGAGCGGGATGATGCACAGGGGGATCAGCCGGCCGCCGCTGTCGCCGCACCATTCCTCGACCATCCAGTCGTTGTAGGCGCGCACGCAGGCCAGCGCCACCTCCTTGTCGTGGGCCTCGGCGAAGGTCTGGCCGCAGAAGCGGGGGAAGGTCGGGAAGCACAGGGAGGCCTCGACGTGGTTGAGGTCCATGTCGGCGAGCCGCGCCGCGGGGTCCCAGCAGCCGCGCCGCATCTCGTCGCGGGTGATGCCCTCCAGGGTCATGTCGTCGCGGTCGAAGCCGACGGCGGCGATGTTGCGCTTGTACGGGAACTTCAGGTCCTCGTAGATCCACCAGTCGGTCGGCGGGCCGTCGGGGTCCATGGTGATCACGTACTTGCCGCCGGTGTACTCCAGCTCGCCGATGCCGGCGGTGAGGGGTTTGGGTCCGCGGTCGCGGTACTTCGCGGGCAGCCACACGTCGAAGAGGTGGGCGGGCTCGATCACGTGGTCGTCGACGCTGATGATCCGAGGCAGTTCCAGTGCCATACGCTCGCGCTCCTTCTCCCCAATCTGATGCATCGTCAGAAACAAGCTAGCCCCGCCACCCCTGGACCGACAAGCGCCGGAGCCCTACGCTCTGCCCTTGATCTGACTAACCGTCAGCTGGCGTCGCGCCGGCACGCCCAGGGGGAGGCCCCGGATGACGACCACGGAAACGGCGACGGCCACGGCCACGGCCACGACGGCGGACGCGACCCCCGGAACCCCCCGGACGGCGACGGCCACGACGGCGGACGCCGCCGCCACCGCGACGGAGCTGAGCCGGTCCGCGACCCTCTGGGAGCTGATCGCCCGCCGCGCCGCCCTCACCCCCGCCGCCCCCGCCCTCATCGAGGCCGCCGAGGACCCCGCCGCCGACCGCACCCTCACCTTCGGCGGGCTGCGCGACCGCGCCGAACGCGTCGCCGCCGGTCTCCACGGCATGGGCGTACGCCCCGGCACGGTCGTCGCCTGGCAGCTGCCCACCCGCATCGAGACGGTCCTGCTCTCGGCGGCCCTCGCCCGCCTCGGCGCCGTCCAGTCGCCCGTGATCCCCTTCTACCGCGACCGCGAGGCCGGCTTCGCGCTGCGCGAGTCCAAGGCGGAGTTCTTCGCCGTGCCCGGCGTCTGGCGCGGCTTCGACCACACCGCCATGGCCGCCCGGCTCGGCGCGCGCGGCGTCTTCGAGGCGTACGCGGACCTCCCCGACGGTGACCCCGCCGTCCTGCCCCCGCCGCCCGCCGACGGCACCTCCGTGCGCTGGATCTACTGGACCTCGGGCACCACCTCCGACCCCAAGGGCGTCCTGCACACCGACCGCTCCCTGATCGCGGGCGGCTCCTGCCTCGCCCACGCCCTGCGCCCGACCCCGGCCGACGTCGGCTCGATGGCCTTCCCGTACGCGCACATAGCCGGCCCGGACTACACGGTGATGCTGCTGCTGTACGGGTTCCCGGCGGTGCTCTTCGAGAAGTTCGCGATGCCGGACGCGCTGGACGGCTACCGGCGCCACGGGGTGACCATCGCCGGGGGCTCCACCGCCTTCTACTCCATGTTCCTGGCCGAGCAGCGCAAGGACCCCGGCGTCAGGCTGCTGCCGAGCCTGCGGCTGCTGGCGGGCGGCGGCGCCCCCAAGCCCCCGGAGGTCTACCACGCGGTGGTGCGCGAGCTGGGCTGCCAGCTGACCCACGGCTACGGCATGACCGAGGTCCCGATGATCACCATGGGGTCGCCGGACGACACCCCCGACCACCTCGCCACCACCGAGGGCCGCCCCCCGCAGGGCATGTCCATCCGCATCACCGCCCCCGACGGCACCCCCCTGCCGGCCGGCACCGACGGCGAGGTCCGGCTGCGCGGCGAGGCCGTCTGCCAGGGCTACCTCAACCGGGCGGACTCGGACGGGGCCTTCGACGCCGACGGCTACCTGATCACCGGCGACCTCGGCCACCTCACCACTTCCGGCCATCTGGTCCTGACCGGACGCAGCAAGGACGTCATCATCCGCAAGGGCGAGAACATCTCGGCGAAGGAGATCGAGGACCTCCTCCACCCGCTCCCCGGCGTCGGCGACGTGGCCGTCATCGGCCTGCCGGACGAGGAGCGCGGCGAACGGGTCTGCGCCGTCGTCGAGCAGCCCCCGGCCGCGGCTCCGCTCACCCTGCCCCAGGTCACGGCGCACCTGCGCGCCCAGGGGCTCGCCCCCCACAAGCTCCCCGAGCAGCTGGAGCTGGTCGAAGCGCTGCCCCGCAACGACGCCCTGCGCAAGGTGCTGAAGTACCGGCTGCGCGAGCGCTACAGCTGAAGCGGCAGGGGCCTGACACCAAGGTGTCAGGCCCCTTGGTGCCGGTCCGGAAACCTTCCCCGGGGCTTCCGCGCCGAGCAGGATGGTGATCACCGGAACGGCGGCGGGTACGAAACCCGGAGCCGGGGCCGAAGGGGCGACCAGCCCCCTCGGCCCGGGCACCCGCCTTCCGGATCCACCGGAACACGCGCCAGCCAGGGGGCACCGTCATGTCGAAGACCACTCAGAGCACCGCCGTCGCCAACTCCGCGGACCGCTCCATCGGGTGGGACTGAGCGGCATGCTCCTCGTCCGGCTCCCCCTCGTCAGCCACACCGGGGCACCGGGTACGGACAGCGGGGCGAGCCTCCTCCAGGACGCCCTCTGGGCCCACGCCGGCCCGCAGCACGCCCTCGAACACGTACGGGTGCGTCCCCTGCCCCAGGGGATGAGCGTGGCCCTCTTCGTCCGGGCCGAGAACGACGCCCGGGCCCATGAGAAGGCCCGCGCCCTCCTCACCGCCGTCCTCGGGACCGGCGCGGCCCGCCACTACTCGCTCGGCCCGCTGATCCGGTACTGACCGGCTCCCGGAACCCCACCGACGTCCCCACCGCCACCAGGGACCGCTGCTCCTGCAGGGCAGCTGTCACCCCGGCGGCCGGGCCGCCGCGCCCGCCCCTCCCCTGCCCGGGACTCCCGGCGCCGGAGCGGGCCGGCCCCCTCCCCGCGCGACAGCGCTGCTCACACACTTCCCCGGCCCTGACGCCTCGGGCCGCCATGCCCTCTCGGAGACACCACCATGACCTCGTACCGCTCCTCCCGCATGCTCGCCACCGCCCTCACCACCCTCGTCGCCGCCCCGATGCTGGCCGTCGCCCTGCCCGCGGTCTCGGCGCACGCCGAGTCCCAGACCGTGGCCTCGATCGCCCGCAACGAGGTCGGCGGCACGTGCAGCGACTACAACTGCCAGTACCCCGGCGCCTGGTGCGCCGAGTTCACCAGATGGGTGTGGAACAAGGCCGGGGCGAACACCTCCGGCATCAGCGCCGCGGCCGTCAGCATCTACCAGTACGGCAAGAACAAGGGAACGCTGCACAGCACCCCGCAGGTCGGTGACGCGGTCCTCTACGACAGGGACGGCAGCCTGAACGACGGCGATGCCGACCACGTCAACATCGTCGTCGCCGTCTCCGGGGACGACATCCAGACGGTCGGCGGCAACGAGAGCGGGGGCGTGCGCTTCCGCAGCTGGTTCAACTGGAAGACCAACTCCAGCCCGGTGGGCGCCGGCCGCGCCCTGGCCTTCGTCGGCCCGGCCGGCCTGGCCGAGACCCCCACGGCCCCGGTGAGCAAGGCCGGCGACCTCTTCCACGCCACCCGCCTGGTCGACGGCAGCTGGGAGGGCTTCGCACCGCTGAACGGCTTCGGCGGCGCGGCCTTCTTCAACGCCTCGCAGGAGTCCATCGCCGCGACCCCGGACGGTTCCACGCAGACCCTGGCCACGGGCAACGACGGCAAGCTCTACCACACCGCCCGGTACGCGGACCGCTCCTGGACGGGCTGGGCCCCGCTCGCCGGATACGACGGCGCCGCCGACTTCGCCGCCAAGGACCAGGCGATCACGGGCATGGGCAACGGTGACGCCCACGTCATGGCCATCGGCAACGACAGCAAGATCTACGAGAACACCCGCTTCAAGAACGGCACCTGGGCCGGCTGGACCCCCGTCGGAGCCTGGCAGGCCAAGAAGATCGCCACCGCCGGACTGCCCGACGGCAGCACCCAGACCCTCATCGTCGGCAACGACGGCAACCTCTACCACGCCACCCGCAGCGTCGAAGGAACCTGGACCGGCTGGAACGCCGT